>JBCCNG010000065.1:0-11711 GCA_039025955.1 Cyanobacteria bacterium P01_C01_bin.72
AACAGTTAATGCAGGCTGGATTATTGATATGTATTACTATAGCAGCGGTGTAGATACTAAAGGAATAGTCTTTTTTATTTCGTTTATTTATGGCTCTCTCCTGACTATTCTTAGTGGACTTACTGTATTAGCTATTTTTGTGGCGAGGAATGAAAAGGCTATGGCAATAATATCTAGAATATTTAAAGATAAATAACTGATTCTTTTTCCAATACCTTCGTCAAAAAAAGGAAAGAGAACGTAGCCCCCTGACTAACTGACACAAGTACCCTAAACCCTTTTACTATATAGATTTTGCTTTTTACACTCAAAAGCAGTTTTTTGATAAAGCGATCACTTCAAAGCATTGAAATAGCATACTGATAAAATTCAATTTCCACGAAAATATAGGATTGACATAGATGTGTCAGGCAGCCAGGGGTAAGCGTTTCGAGCCAGATTGCTCCTCATAGCAGCATCGCTAGATCTGCCCCAAATAGCCCCAACGACAGGAAGGAGCGGTTTCTCTAGGCTGCTTCCCACAGATACTCTGAATAGAGTCACATCAATTAAAAGAGACTGATAGATCACCAATATTGGAAAACACCATCTTAAAGCGATCGCTCGAATACAAAGACGATGCAAAGGTACATTTTACGCCATCCGATAGCCAGTTATTGTTGAGTACGACAGCATTTATGTATATAAAATTAGGAAATGGAGATTAATTTAAAAATGGACTACAAAGCAGAAGTATACAAATCTGGTCGCATCACCATTCCGATTGAAATTCGCAAACATTTCCAAATAACGGAAGGGGATATTTTGACTATTCGCCAGGAAGATGAAGAATTGAAAATTATCACCGCTCGACAAGCTTTGGCTCACGCTCGTAATTTGGTTCAACCCTATTTGCAGTCACCAGAATCCTCGGTTGACAATTTTATCGAGTCGCGAAGAGAAGAAGCAAAACTAGAAGAGCAGGATTTAGCATCGGGTGAGAAAGTTTAATGTCGGCTGTTGTTGTTTGATAGTTCGGTGTTGATTGCGATTCTGCGCCAAGAACCTGGTTCTGAACAAGAATCTGACTATTTTGGGATGAGGGGTTTGAGTGGCAACTGACACCGAGTCGCGAACTTATACAAATCCAAGAAAAGCGATCGCTAAATTTGAAAGATCTAACAACCAAAAATAACTTAAATTGAGCTTATAGACAGTAATAAAAGTTCTTGGAGAGTCATTCATTAAAGCTTTGCGCTTCATCTGAAGGTCAACCAGCATTACGCCCTGAAAATCTAGCTTTGATGCAATTAGGCAGCGTAATTAAAACTATTTTCCTCTGTCAATATCTCGACTCTGAAGCTATCCGCCAAGAAATTAATGAGGGTTTTAATGTGGTAGAGAGATGGAATGGGGTTAATGAATTTATCTTCTACGGTAAGGGTGGTGAGTTTGCCTCCAATCGCCTGTAGAGTCAGGAAAAAATAGGTGTTGCTACTTTTAATGGCGCAATCACGAGGCTGCTCGACAATGAGCAGAAAAGCAACTCTTCTAACTAATAGGTTTTAGGTGTAGGACGAGGTTGAGCATCGAAGTTTGACACTTGCCGCCCCTCGTACACCCAATAACCTGTAAAAGGCTGCTCGTTTACATGAGAGTATAATAAAACTCGACGATATATTTGAACATGACAATGACATTTAGAGAGTTGTTTATCTAGGATTAAATGCAATATGAAGGGAACAAAACATCTCGTCGATAGTGAATGGTTGAGTTCTCAATTAAACAACCCCCAAATAGTTTTAGTAGACTGTCGCTTCAGGTTATCTGACCCTGACTGGGGAGAAGAACAATATAGTAAGAGTCATATCAAAGGTGCGTATTATCTAAATTTAGACCGCGATTTATCAAGCAAAGTACAGCGTCACGGCGGTAGACATCCTTTACCAAATCTCGACGTGCTAGCCCAAAAGTTTGCAGGTATGGGAATTATTAAGAACGAAACTTTAGTTGTGGCTTACGATGATTCTCGCTTTGCCTTCGCTTCTCGTCTATGGTGGCTACTACGCTACATGGGACACGAAAAAGTAGCGTTACTCGACGGTGGTTGGCAAGGCTGGGTCGATGGGAACTATTCTACAGACAATACTATCCCCCAAGCTAAATCGGGAAACTTCGATCCTCAACCAAACTCAGACTGGTTAGTGGACATAGACATGGTAAAAAATGCTCGAAATAAAGATGGAGTAGTTATTGTAGATTCCCGTGATCGCGATCGTTATCTGGGATTAATCGAACCAATCGACCCCATTGCAGGAAGTATCGAAGGTGCAGTTAATTCTCCCTGGAAACAGGTGAGCGATGAATCGGGATTTCTCAAGCCTCAAGAAGTACAACAGCAGATCTGGCAAGATTATCAGGACGCTGAGGAAATAATTGTTTACTGCGGTTCGGGAGTGACAGCCTGTGTTAATTTACTCTCTCTGGCTGTGGCAGGAATAGGAAATACTAAGCTATATCTTGGCGGCTGGAGTGATTGGTGTTCCTATCTAAAGCAGAACTAAGAACTAAAACCCCTCCTGGTACCCAAGTTTCAGTCAGTTTTGTTACACATTGGCAGAATTAATTATATTCATTGGCGTGAGTTAGGGAAAAAGTTTTTTCGTTCTTTATGCTGTGACTATTTCAGAAAGAGTTTAATTTTGTTGGTATCCATACTTAAAAACACAATATTTAGCTGTCGGTGCCACCAAATAAATGCTCAACAATTCGACGAGTTTCTAACCTAATTCCATCTACTTGAGTGGCTATAAACTCTCTATGTTCTCTACCCTCGGCTATATATTGCTCCATCTTTTCATCCAGACTAGCAATCGATGCTGCATTTCTTCTCGTTAGCTGTTCCGTCCGTTCGATATCCTCTCGATTTCTCTGGGCAATAGATAAAGCAGCTTGGGCTACTGTTGCTAATTGATCTATACTCGCTCTTGTATCGGTGATCGCTCTGCTGTTCGATTCTACAATTGCCTCAATTCTGTCTAGGCGATCACTATCCTGACCGTTACTACTTGTCATTGGTATACTGTAACTAAGTTTTTTAACTGAAGGAAGTCTCTAGATTGGCGAGTGAACCCGCGTCGGCGCAAGACGCAAGGGAACGCAAGAGAAGTCGGGAGGCTTCCTTTTTAGTTTAATTATCTCATTTAAACTAGTTCGATTCTCAACTGACGACCCACCACCGAAGCTGCCCTAGTAATAGTTTCAATACTCACTCCTGTTTTCTCTGGGTCGAGCAATCTATCTAACTGCGCCCTGGAGGTTTGCATTTGCTTCGCCATCTCCGTTTTAGTTAGGTTCTGCCGTTTCATCTCCTCTTCTAGCTGACGGGCAATAATTCGTTTGACTGCCGTGGCGTTACATTCGACCTGTAGCCCTTCTTCTTGTAAGAAATCATCAAAGCTAGAGCCAGTGTAAGGATTGTTAACCATAGTTAGTCTTTAGTTAGTCTTTTAGTCTTGAGGTAGATAATCAGGATTGAGAGCTTCCGCAGGGTTGAAAGGTGATTCTGTAGGAAAAGTATTTAAGGGTAATCCTGTTTCATCCGCAGCCTGTTCCCTTCCATCTTGGTAACATTCGTCAAAAACTTCCTCGAAATGCCGTTTTAAGCTGGGACTATCGGCAAAAGCTTTTCTTAATCTCCGTCGATGCTCTCTGATACTAGATTTCCAACTATTAGTTCTTTTCTCTGGCTGATATTTATATTTGAGCAAGTGTAGCAATACAACCACTAAGTTGCTCTCAATCCCTCGTTTCTCACTTCTGCCCATATCCTCGATTTCTTCAATTAATTTGACTGCATCTATCTCGTCAAATTTACCTTCGGAGATTAGGTTCGCAGTATGTGACAACCAAAGATAATAATCTCGGTCATAGAGGTCTGTCGTGTTAGTAGCAGATGATAATTGAGTAGCCATTATTGATACTAGTCATGATTTGTACCTTTCATGGTACATCAAGGCTGTCTTAGATCGCACCCAGATCTAATAATAAGTAGGTGTTGATGATAGCTAAAATAATCTCAAATCTTATTGCGCCAGCGTAAGCTATTTTGGTTTAATTCTTGGATATAAGTGTCGGGATAATTGATTATTGCCTCTGCAATTTCTATCGCTCGTTGTAGCTGTTCTACCGATAACTGTTTATAGGCTGCGCCTTTTTTTCGGTTGATCTCTTCATACCAGCAACGACCGAATAAATTATCGAGAATTATTCTGGCGAAACAATGGTTGAACCTAACGGGAAACTGACGCTGTTTCGCCAATCTCGGCAACTCTTGTTTAACCAATTCTAAGTATCTTTTACGCAGTCTTTCTATCTCCATCGTGTTTCTAACAATGTTTGCTGAAGGCGTAGCAAAACCAATCCGATCGCTCTACCACAACGATAACTGACCCTCACTGATTTTTTTGACAACAACAACAAATAACAACAACAAGCACGACGAACAGCTTAACATTTCTTCCCGCAGCACTCACACCGCCACTGTGCAGCTTCTTTTACTGATAATGCTAGACTGTTCCAGTTATCGGGGTAAAGGCTGGTATCAATAGGCATTTAAAGTAATGGCGATCGCTAATAATTTCATCTTATCGTAGAGTAGCGATGCCTACGGCTAGCTACGCGATTTCGCTTTTCTGTTTATCTACAGTAGAAACTCAATCCTCGATATCCGATGCCTGTTCGACATCTCCAGCCCAACATACGCCAGCTTAAATCAACGTGTGGCTGACAACTTCCAAGCATAAACAATAAAAGTAAAAAGATTCCAATTTTAGGAAGTGAATTCTTGCTCATTCTAATATTAAATTAGCTCTATTAGTATTTATATACGTATGTCCGCACTAATAGATGCAAGAAAAAATTGATGAGTTATTTAATTACTGGCGATCGCCCTACTTTCCCAATCAAACTAAAATAGAAAGATGATTCTCTCTCTCGAATCCATGAGCATCACCAAACTTATCGCCATTGATCGCTATACCTTGGTTGTCTTCTATACTTCTTACGACTGCTGATTTCTAGAGGTAAATATCCAAAGAAGAATTGTATTTATGTGTGGAATTATAATTAACACTTGATAAGTGAGTTTAAATACTGATTCAATCGACTCTAATATCTGGAAACTATATGTCCTTAGAGGATTGGCTTTTGCTTGGTTTCCCATCCCCACCATTATTCTGTTCTACCAAAGTCACGGACTTGACTTAGAACAGGCGGTTTTACTCAAAACTATTTTATCTCTATCAATTCTACTAGGGGAAGTTCCTTCTGGCTATATAGCAGACTTGTTAGGACGTAAGTTTTGTTTGGTAGCGGGTAGTGGAGTTTGGATTATTGGTTGGTTATTTTACTGTGGGGGAAATTCCTTTACTATCTTTGCCCTCGCCGAAATTTTAACAGGGATAGCAGGTAGTTTAATTAGTGGTGCAGATACCGCGATCGCTTATGAAACTCTTTTACAGTTGGGCAGAGCTAGTTATTACCGCACTTTAGAAGGTAGATTAGTGGCGATCGCTGGGGTGACGGAAGCTGTCTGTGGCATTATTGGGGCTGCAATCGCCGAGATTAACTTAGTAATTCCCTTCTATCTACAAACAGTCTGTTTAATTATCTATTTCTGTTTGGCATTGACACTGACTGAACCACAACGTCATCAGTCAGTAACAGAAAAACCAAAAATTGAGAGTTTAAAAAGTATTGTCATTGATGTTTTGGTCTTACGTCCAAAATTACGCTGGTTGATTGGCTTGAGTAGCACTTTTTCTACTGCTAGCTTTTTAATTGTCTGGTTATCTCAGGATTACTTAAGACAGGTCGATGTATCCATAGCTGCTATGGGGTGGGCATGGGCAGTATTTCATCTGTTGATGAGTTTAGCTTCGGTTAACGCCCGTCGAATCGAAACTGTTTGGGGGATGAGAAAGATGATGTTAGTTTTAGTTCTATCTTTAGCTATCGCTTACATCCTTTTAGGCAGTATCAGCACCATTTGGGGAATGGCGTTTATTGCCACTATTTACATCGTCAGAGGACTGTGTTCGCCTTTAATTTTAAACTTAATCAATCAGCAAATTCCATCATCTGTCAGAGCTACAGTGCTTTCAATAAACAGTTTTACCTTTCGCTTGAGTTTTGCAGTTGTCGCACCAGTTCTAGGGGCGATCGCTAGTGGTTATTCTCTATCTCTAGCACTGTTTGTTGGTGGTTGGTATTTCTTGATAGCTGGTAGCCTGTGTTGGTGGTTACTGGTGAAACTGAAAGTGATTGAGTAGCAATAAGCGATCGCTCTACCATAACGACAATTGAGCTTCTCTGACTGGACTTTTGCTTATCGACAGCAAAAGACAAACAAATTTCCCGTTGCCCCTCTTCCTATCCTCGTATCCTCATCCAAATAAGAAGTTATCCATAACGCCTCATTTCTCAAGAACTTTAATACGGGTATCTTTAGTTCGGGCAAACTCCAATCCGACTGACCCAGAAACTTGGTAGCCCTTGTGGTAAAAGCCTCAAACGTAACCATGGCTGATTGCTTATCTGATTGCGATCGCCAAATCCCCTCGGCACTCAGTTTATATTCTCCTAACAAGGGAAGTTCGATTAATGCCTGGTTTTCAGCCATGATTTGGTTGTTTTCAATCCCTAGTGATTGCCAGATTCTATTCACTTTGATTCCAGAACCTAAGAAGCTAGTGATTTCCGCAATTGGACGTGTGATGACCGTTCCATTGGAAGCGTAAACTAGCTGCCAGTCACCGACTAAACTTGATAAGTTGTCAGGTAATAATGGTTGTGGAATAGGATTACTATCCTCTAATTGTTGAATAGTTTCGTCGATTGATGTATCAGAAAAAGGTAATAAGGATTGTTCCCTGCCTAGTATTTCTATCTGACTGAGAAGTTGGGTTTTTAAATCTCTATTTGTCTGAGTCATCAGTTTTAAATCCAACGTCTGACTGTAGCTTTGTATTCTCGATACTCCTCACCAAACGTAAATTCCAACATTCGTTCTTCTTCTTTAATAAATAATTCTTGAATCAGCCAAGCAAAGACAGGAACAATGAACACTGGGGTCAGGCTTCCTAAGTAAAGCAATAAGCCAATCAAGACAGTTATCATGCTCAGATAGATGGGGTTTCTACTATAGTTGAAGATTCCTTCCCTCAGTAGATAACTCGATTCTTGAAAGGGTTTTATAGCCGTATTCTTTTGACGAAACAAATAGGCACAAAATAGAAGAACAATTATTCCTACTGCGATCGCTACCATACCTAAATAAGTAACGGGTGGGAAAAATAGCTGTTTAACAGGCAGCCATAAGTGCAATTCTATGATCATGATAATTGATAGTAAAAACCAGACAGGAGGCAAAACTTTCTGAAGATTCATTTCCTCAATCTCCCAACGATATGCTCTTTTTCTGTTAATTATGATGTTGCAAGTTTCAAATTTCAACTAAATCTTGCCAAATAGTTTACCGTATTTGCGCCAATTCTCCTGATTGAAAGGACTTTGCCATCTATTAATCAAGGCACTTTCAAGTCTTAATCTTCCTGTCTTGTTTAGGAGTGTCCCCAGATTACAAACCGCGAAGCGACAACCAGTATTAAGGCGATCGCGTTCTCAACAGAAAACCCAATCGAGCTTACAATAGCAAAACAGACGCTTATCGAATGTTCAATAGAATGCTCAAATAAAATTATCTTCTAAACTCAATGACTTCTAAAATATCAATTACTCTGGACGATGAAATTGTTGAATTTATTGATTCTCAGGGAAGTAATCGGAGTAAAACAATTAATGGTTTATTAGCAAAGGCTAAACAAGAAAAACTTCAGGCAGATCTCAAAGCTGCATATATTGATCAAAATAACGACCCCAATTTTTGGTCAGAATTTGAATTGTGGGACTCAACAATTGGGGATGGTTTAGATGAGCAAGCCTGATTATCATCGGCTTGATATTTGGTGAGTGAAACTAGACCCTGCTCAGGGGAACGAGGCAAAAAAAACTAGACCTTGTTTAATTTTACAGAACGATATTGGCAATCAGTTTAGCGACATTACTATGATTGCTCCTTTCCTCGAACCCAAACCTTATCCGTTTGTCGTTAACGTTAAACCCAGTCAGCAAAATGGTCTAGATCGTCTCAGAGGATTAAATTTAAGTCAGATGAGAGTGGCTCACTACAGTCGTTTTATCAACCATCTAGGAACATTAGAAGAATTCTATCTATCTCAAATTGAAAATGCGATCGCTATCGAACTAAATATTTTTGGCAAATAAAGTACGTCGAGATAGGTCAAGAGTAATCGCCTGATGCCTATACTTGGTAACAAAAACTACGTGTACACTAAGGCTGTGAACTACTGCACAGGATAGCCCACGCAGCTTCCTATCCAGCAGACTGCCTCGTAGTGGATTTCTTGCGTCCTCCTCTACTCGGCCTTACATCTGGACAATAGGCTTTGTCCCGCGTTCCTCAGGTCACAACGGCTTGAGCCGCATGTAGTCGAAGACCCTCATCTCGAAGGGAAATTGCTGCATTAATATCTCTGTCGAGTCTTGGATCAAACAAATAGGTGCAAGAATGAAGATTGTCGGCGCGCAATTGAATCCACTCAACGTATCTCAAATGTTAAAGCTTCGCTGTGCGTATTTGAATCAAAATATCAGCTTGAGTATTTGTGCTTAGTTAAAAAGCCGAAAATTTGATTTTTTTTGTGCCGTCAGGCTATTTAAAATTACTCTCACACTATCACTATTTCATAGTGATTAATTCTCTGGTGATCGACTGTTTGTCTGTAGCAGCAAAATTTTCGTAGTATTGCAGATACCAATCAACGAATTTTTTGACTCCAATATCTATTGAAGTTGAGGGTTTGAAGTCAAAATCTGCCATCAATTCGTCTACGTCAGCATAGGTTGCCACAACATCTCCTGGTTGCATGGGTAATAAATTTTTCTTAGCAGATTTACCCAATGCAGTTTCAATAGCACCAATAAATTCTCCTAATTCTACGGGACTATTATTGCCAAGATTGTAGACTTTGTAGGGTGGTTGTCCCAATGTTTGAGGAGGTCTGGGAATTATTCTCACAATAGCTTCAACAACATCATCAATATAAGTAAAATCTCGCTTCATTTTGCCATAATTGTAAACATCTATCGGTTTGCCTTGGGCGATCGCTTTAGTGAATTTGAAGTAAGCCATATCGGGTCTTCCCCAAGCACCATAAACGGTAAAGAAGCGCAAGCTAGTCATAGGAAGATCGTATAGATGACTATAAGAATAAGCCATCAGTTCATTAGCTTTTTTAGTTGCTGCATACAGCGAAACGGGGGAATCTGTGCGATCGCTAGTGGAAAAGGGAACTTTGGTATTAGCACCATATACCGAGCTTGAAGAAGCAAACAATAAATGCTTAATTTGATGGTAGCGACAACCTTCTAAAATATTAGTGAAGCCGACTAAATTGCTGTCTATATAAGCATGAGGATTTTTAAGAGAGTAGCGTACCCCTGCTTGGGCAGCGAGATTAATTACGCAGTCAAAATCATAATTGGCAAATAGTTGAGCTACTTTGTTGCGATCGCTAATATCCAAACATTCAAAGGTAAAATTATCTTGAGATAACAGTCGAGCTAAACGAGCTTGCTTCAAGCCAACATCATAGTAATCATTGAGATTATCAATGCCATATATCTGGTATCCGAGAGCTAACAGTTTATTGCTCAAGTGGTAGCCGATAAATCCTGCTGTACCAGTAATTAAAATATTCATAATATTTAAATTCTTGTGTTGGAGTTTAGAGAGCAGTGGAGTAGAGGGGATGGATAAGTAGAGGAGGTAGTGATAAAAATTGTTTTTCGTTTGTGAAACTGTTCTACTTGTATTTTGTTTAATGCCAATGAAGCTGCTGTGAAACTAACATGAGAGATTTTTCATTCAGAAACAGCCCATAGTATTTAGGTACTAACAAAAAAACAAAAAAACTTAACCGCAAGGATCGCCCTGTACGGTTGTTTCATGAGAGGAAACTACGCTACCTCCTCCACTTGCTATCTTGTTTCTAAAAGCCAAACTCTGTTCGCACTGTTCCTATCCAGATAGTTTTGCCATCATCGGTATCAGGATTGAAAACAGCAAAAGCTCCAGGGGTAATTTCGATATAGTTGTTGACTTCGATACGGTACAAAGCTTCGACGTGCAAGGGAGTTTTATCTGTAACTAGATCTTCATTATCATGACGGCTGATTACAGGAGGTACGCCAATAATAATTCCGCCGACATTTTGCTCTGCTCCTAAACCGGGAAAAGCAAAAGTCAGCGCACCGTTGAGGATAGTCGCACCGTAATCTCCATTTTGCTGTTGTTGGGCGTGAGTGTAACCAAACCAACCACCGATCTCAAAACCAGAAGTGACTTCCCAGTTAGCTTGTATGCCAAAATTATCAGAAGTAGTAGCATTATTCCCGAAGGGTTCGTTGGCTTCTTCTACCCCTGTAGAACCCATTAAGTTAACATCATTACTCCCTTCGTAGGTACGAGTATAGGTAGCAGCTAGGGCTAGTTCCTCTTTTGGTTCGATGACTAATTGAGCAATCGCACTATGGGAACTATCAAATAAACCTTTACCTGCTTGAGGATTGGCAGCATCTTCATTGTCAATAAAATAGCCCGCCAATCCTAAAACGCGATCGCTAAATTCTTGTTTAATGCCAATTCCCGAACCACCTGGAGCGCGCAAGGTAGCCGGATCTCTTCTCCCGAAGCGAGAAATCGCCCCGCTACTGCTACTAGAAAAAGGATTTAACACTTTACCCACATCATTGAGACTAACACCTGCCGTACCGAATAGAATTTTTGTATTTTCTCTCACAGGAAAGGTATAGGAAAGTTCCGATAGTTCGGTTGCTCCATCCGTATTTCCATCAACGCTCAAACGACTTAGAGAAGTCCCAGTCACATCATCTAAACGAGGCGTATTACGATTTTCCAGACGCACTTGTAGTAAGTCTTTACCTGAAAAGCTAGTATTAAAATTCAATCTGGTACGATAGCCAAAGGTGGCTTCACTGTTATCATCTCTGCCAAAGCTATCAGTAAAAAAGAATAAGACCTGACCTTCAAATTTAGTTGTCGTAGAGAATTGTTGAGATTCAACTTGAGTAACTTTAGTTTCTAACTGCTCTACTATGTTTGTTAAACGAGTTAATTCTGGAGCGAAATCTCGTTGTAATCTTTGCAATAGGATTAAATCTTGTTGCGATGTCAGATTTTCAATCTGTTGCAGACAAATATTCAAACCTACCGCAAATTGAAACCGAGTTATGAAGCTATTATTGCCCTGTTGCCATCTTTGAGTGCAATCGTAACGTTGAGCAAGAGAGTGTAATGCTTGATATTCCCAGTTAGTAGTTTGAATATTTTTTAGTTTCAATACCGAGGGAATAGGTTCGATACTGTTACCTAAAGCTATAGGAGAAATGAATAGAGATGAGATGAAAATAATGCCAATTTTAAATAATCTAAATATAGCCATACAAACTTATAATTTGTATTCATTCGGAAATGGAGGAAGTAGGTGGGGTAGTGGAGTAGTGAAGTGGAGAAGTAGAGTTTTCTCAGGTAGTAGGTAGGAGAGATAGGGTAGAAAGGGTAGTGAGGT
>JBCCNG010000066.1:0-11446 GCA_039025955.1 Cyanobacteria bacterium P01_C01_bin.72
AGTAGGTAGTAGGCATTTGTGACAAGTTAAAGGTGTGTGTTGTTTGTCAAATCGTCTTTAGCTTTAAGCTATCAGCTATCAGCTTTTAAGCTATTCTCAGGAATTCCTACTGGAATATAGCGTTCGCCAAAAGTATTAGCTGATAGCTTAAAGCTAAAGACGATTTGACAAACAACACACACCTTTAACTTGTCACAAATGCCTACTACCTACTACCCAACCTGACAAATCAACTGGTACATAACATCAGATCTTAACTAGAGGCGAATTTCAGGTAATCTAAATACAGGTGAGTCGGTTAATTTAATATTTATAAGTCATGGATGTCAAGAACGGTTTTGTCGCTACGGTGGGGAATACTCCCCTAATTCGCCTCAATAGCTTTAGCGATGAGACAGGCTGTGAAATTTTGGGTAAGGCAGAATTTTTAAACCCTGGAGGTTCGGTTAAGGATCGGGCTGCTTTGTATATCATTGAAGACGCAGAGAAAAAAGGACTGCTCAAACCAGGGGGAACAGTAGTAGAAGGGACGGCTGGCAATACAGGAATTGGATTAGCCCACATCTGCAATGCTAAGGGTTATAAGTGCCTAATCATTATTCCTGAAACTCAGTCCCAAGAGAAAATCGACACTCTGAGAACTTTGGGAGCAGAAGTTCGTCTTGTCCCGGCTGTGCCGTATAAAAATCCTGATAACTATGTCAAGGTATCTGGTCGAATTGCGGCAGAATTAGATAACGCTATTTGGGCAAATCAGTTTGAAAATCTCGCTAATCGCCAGGCTCATTACGAAACTACAGGAGCAGAAATCTGGGGGCAAACTGACGGTAAAATTGATGCTTGGACAGCAGCAACAGGAACAGGGGGGACTTATGCGGGAGTATCGATGTATCTTAAAGAGCAAAATCCTAATGTGCGCTGTGTCGTAGCCGACCCTATGGGTAGTGGGCTATATAGCTACGTTAAAACGGGAGAAATCAAGCCCGAAGGCAATTCGATCACTGAAGGAATTGGCAACAGTCGCATTACGGGAAATATGGAGGGTGCGCCCATCGATGATGCGATTCAGATAAACGACCATGAATGTATTCGCGTTATTTATCAACTGCTGCATCAAGAGGGTTTATTTATGGGTGGTTCAGTTGGGATTAACGTCGGGGCAGCAGTTGCCTTAGCCAAAGAAATGGGTCCTGGACATACTATCGTCACGGTGTTGTGTGATGGCGGCGGCAGATATCAATCGCGAATTTATAACCCAGAATGGTTAGCGAGTAAGGGTCTTACTCCAGGTTGAGGTTAGAAGTTAGGGGCAGGTTTTAGATGCTTATCGTCTGAAAAATAGAAGAATATTTAGTGATGTAGTTTGATATTTATCTAGGGTGGGAACTGAATTAATTTACTATAGATAATATTACCTGCAAAACTTGATCTTTGAATTGGAATAGATTGGCGTAAAAATAGCAAATCACAAGCAGCAAATCACCCAGCAATCAGCAAAAAGTAGCCGATTTTTCTTCAAGGAACGGAGAAAGTAGGATAATCAATCTAAGGAAAAACATAAATAATCTGTTATTAGAGAACACGGCAGTATGCATTTAAGCGAAATTACTCATCCTAATCAGCTGCACGGTCTAACCCTCCGTCAACTAGAGGATGTCGCCCGCCAAATAAGAGAAAAACACCTGCAAACAGTAGCTAAAAGCGGTGGTCATTTAGGACCAGGTTTAGGGGTAGTGGAACTGACTATTGCCCTTTACCAAACTCTAGATTTAGACCGTGATAAAGTTGTTTGGGACGTAGGACATCAGGCTTATCCCCACAAGCTGTTGACAGGTAGATACAGCAAGTTTGATACTCTACGTCAGAAAGACGGTGTGGCAGGCTATCTCAAGATTGGCGAAAGCAAGTTCGACCACTTCGGTGCAGGACACGCTTCCACTAGTATTTCTGCTGCTTTGGGCATGGCGATGGCAAGAGATGCTAGGGGCGAAGATTTTAAATGCGTCGCGATTATTGGCGATGGGGCGTTGACTGGCGGGATGGCGCTAGAGGCGATTAATCATGCAGGTCATATGCCTAACACTAACTTGATGGTGGTGTTGAATGATAATGAGATGTCTATCTCTCCCAACGTGGGGGCGATTTCTCGCTATTTAAACAAAGTGCGTCTGTCTGATCCTGTACAGTTTTTATCAGATAATCTGGAAGAGCAGTTTAAGCAACTTCCCTTTTTTGGGGAATCTTTGACTCCAGAAATGGAAAGAGTTAAAGAAGGCATGAAGCGTTTAGCTGTTCCCAAAGTAGGGGCGGTGATTGAAGAGTTAGGCTTTAAGTATTTTGGTCCCATTGACGGTCATAATCTAGAAGAGCTAATCACCACCTTTAAGCAGGCTCACAAAGTTCCTGGTCCAGTGCTGGTACATGTGGCAACGGTTAAGGGTAAGGGATATGCGATCGCCGAGAAAGACCAGGTGGGATATCATGCTCAAAGTCCCTTTAATCTGGCCACAGGCAAAGGAATTCCCGCCACCAAGCCCAAGCCGCCCAAATATAGCAAAGTGTTTGCCGATACTCTAACTACCCTGGCGGAAAATGATGCCAAGATTTTTGGTATTACCGCAGCTATGGCAACGGGAACGGGTTTAGATAAGTTCCAAAGCAAGCTACCGCAACAGTATATCGACGTTGGTATCGCCGAACAGCACGCCATAACCCTAGCCGCAGGTCTGGCTAGTCAGGGGATGAAGCCTGTCGCCGCTATTTATTCTACTTTCCTCCAGCGAGCCTACGACCAGATTATTCACGATATTTGCATTCAAAAGCTACCCGTATTCTTCTGTCTAGATCGGGCGGGGATTGTTGGTGCAGATGGCCCAACTCACCAAGGAATGTATGATATTGCCTATCTACGCTGTATTCCCAATATCGTGATTATGGCACCTAAAGATGAGGCTGAACTACAGCAAATGGTAGCAACAGGAGTTAATTACCAAGAAGGAGCGATCGCCGTACGCTATCCTCGTGGTAACGGAGTCGGTGTACCTTTAATGGATGAGGGTTGGCAGACTCTAGAAATTGGCAAGGGTGAAATTCTGCGCCAGGGTGACGATCTACTATTAGTTGGTTATGGAACTCAGGTCTATCCTGCACTCCAGGTAGCTGAAATCCTGAGCGAACACGGTATCGAGGCAACGGTAATTAATGCTCGCTTTGTTAAGCCATTAGATACTGATTTGATTGTTCCTTTGGCAAAACAAATTGGCAAGGTTGTTACTTTTGAAGAAGGCTGTCTGATGGGCGGTTTTGGTTCTGCTATTTTAGAAGCTTTACAAGAGCATGATGTCTTAGTGCCAGTGAAGCGTTTTGGTGTCCCAGATATATTGGTAGACCACGCAACTCCCGATGAGTCTAAAGCAAGCTTGGGTCTAAGTAGTCCTCAAATGGCAGAAAGCATTCTCAAAACTTTCTTTGATAGCAAAGATCAAGAATCCAAAGAGCCTTCTGTCGTTAGTTAATGACTAAGCTGTGTCTGCTTACTTCGATGGCTATGACAATAGATAAAGTGTCATGTGAAGTTAGCGTAAAGTTAGCTATTCTTCTAAACTATTAATTGTGTGTGAGGAGTAAGTGTAAGAGAAAAAGGTTTTGGGGTCGAAACACGGCAAGACTCCCAAAGCCTTTTTCATTTTATTTAACGCGAGTTCCAGACAAAATCTCCTCATGTATTCAAGACACCTATCTTGATATCCAGCCGCCCTATGCGATCGTCTTTTAGGGCTTCTATGACCATTTTTTAAAAGTGATAAGAGACTTATCCCTCTTCTGTCTCTTTCTAAAATTAAATACATAAATATTCCCGAGCCACAAATATCCCCAAACAGTTAGATTAATATTTCTGGTTTAGGATCACAGCCACCTACAACTTCTTAGCGTAAAATTGGTGTAACAGCTAATACAGTTATTGTTTTTTTACAAAGATACCGTATCTTCTGTTACAATTCTTATTGAGTCGAGAGAGTTTAAAAGTTGCTTCGTTGGGGAACGCGCAACTAAAGATTTTCCCAGACTTAAACAACAACAATTTAAGCAGCCAGCGATCGCTGGCGTTTTTTTTTGGTCATAATTACTGTACCAATTTGACAGATGAGCAATGAGAAATCATTATTTTATCTCTCAACCAACAGCACTCTGATATACCTTTTCGTTTGCCTTAACGGATTTAAAAAAGTCAACTACTGGGCGTGGGTAGTCTACCCCCAAATTTACGCCAAAACGCTTTTGCTCTTCTTTAGTTAACTTGCCTGGTTCACGGACTTTATCACCAGGAAGAGAAGCTAATTCTGGTAGCCAGTGTTTAATATATTTTCCTTGAGGATCATAATCCTTAGTCTGTTTGGCAATGTTAAAGTAGCGAAAGCCTCTGGCATCATTACCCACTCCTGCGGTGTAATTCCAGTTGCCCCAGTTACTACAGACATCGTAATCAACCAGCAACGATTCAAACCATTCTGCACCCATACGCCAGTCAATCCCCAAATTCTTAGTGAGAAAACTAGCTACGTTTTGACGACCACGGTTGGACATAAAGCCTGTGGCGGCTAGCTCTCGCATGTTAGCATCAACCAAAGGATAACCAGTTTTCCCTGTCCGCCAAAGATCGAAGCGTTGCCAATCTTCTTTCCAGGGAATATCTATGCCCTGCATTCCCTCAATCTTAAATACCTGATTGCCGTGTTTTGCCACAATAAAACGGAAAAAGTCACGCCAAATTAGTTCAAAAACCAGCCAGTAGGTAGAGTTATTCTTGACTCTCTCTGCTTCATATTTAATTATTTGGTCGTTGATAAAGCGGGGGGAAATACAGCCCAAAGCCAGCCAAGGAGAAAACTTAGAAGAATAGTTTGCTCCTAGCATACCGTTGCGGGTTTCCTTATATTTTCGCAAACAGTCCTGCTGCCAAAAATAGTCCTTTAGTCGCTTAATTGCTTCAGTTTCACCGCCTTTAAACTGTAATACTCCTCGCTGATCAAAATCAGGGGTAGATAAGCCTAGATCTGCTAAGGTGGGTATTTCTCCTGGCTCAATTTCTGGCAGAGGAGGCAATTTTTTCGGTGCAGCAAGAGATTCATTGATTTCTGATTTCTTTTCTACCTGCTTGCGAAAAGCAGTATATAACTCTGGAGTCTGCTTAATACCAAAGGGCAAATCTTCAGGTAAATAAAGGGTTGCTTCCCAGTAAATATTAGTTTTGATTTGCTTAGCGGCTAGGGCTTGTCTCAGCTTTTTCTCGACTCTTTTCTCTTCTGAGGTGACTTCTTTACTATAAGAAACTTGGTCTATCTTAAGCTGTTCGGCGATCGCTGGTATAATCAGTTCGGGTAAGCCGCGACGTACCACTAAGTTACTACCCAACTGTTGGAGGGAATTGCGTAAGTCTGCCACCGACTCGCGCAAAAACTGAGCGCGGTAGTTACCAGTCTTGGGAAAACCAAAGTCTGTCTCACCAAAATGGCGATCGTCAAAACAATATAGGGGGACAATTTCCGCTTCCTGCTGCACCGCTTCATCCAGTGCTAACAAATCGTGAATTCTTAAGTCGTTGCGATACCAAATCAGAATGCGTTGGGGCATTAGTTCGTCAGTTAATCTCTTTCTATCTTGATGTTATTTACAGTCATTTTAAATAGAAACCGTATGATCTTGTTCTCTATACAGGACAAAAGTTTAGAGAAAAACTTGCAAAGCATTACAGCAAAGGGGGGGTGGCGAACAGGATTTACACTGTAACCACCAACTTCCGTGACTCAGATAATTTTAAATATTTAGTCTCGTTTATTCCTTAAGAGATTTTTGGGTAGTGTATTGTCTTAACTTAAACCGCGTCCATATTCAAAACTGGAGTTTCAAGGAAACCCCTTTTCCCTTTCACCCTTTCCCTTTAACCTAACAACAGACAAGTTAAAACTAATGGTTTCAAAGTGGATGGGGTTTAGCTCTTCACTGGAACAGTTTTATCCAAGGGGCATAATATTTCTTTTAAAATAAGCATGATGCAATCGACAACTTCATGATCAATAATTGAATTAATGGATGCCAGACAATATGCCCCCGCTACCCAGCGCAATCGTGAACCAATTTTAAAAATTCTCTCAGAAGTCTTACCCTCTGACTGTACGGTGTTAGAAATTGCCAGCGGTACGGGAGAACATGCTATTTTCTTCTGTTCTGAGTTAAAATCGTGTCGCTGGATTCCTTCTGATGCTAATTCTTTAGCTTTAGAAAGTATTGCTGCCTGGAAAGACGCTGATTCTAGAGCCAATTTAGAGTCACCTTTGCTGATTGATGTCACCCAAACTAATTGGCAACAGCAGCTCGGCAAGCGCCAGATTAACGCCATTGTTAATATTAATATGATCCATATTGCACCTTGGCAAGCCTGTCTCGGCTTAATGGAGGGTGCAGGTCAGATTCTATCTGAAGGAGAAATTCTGTTCCTCTATGGACCATACAAACGTGATGGTGAGCATACTGCTCCTAGCAATGCTAGCTTTGATCTTTCTTTACGCGGTCGCAATCCCTTGTGGGGAGTGAGAGATTTATCCGCAGTGGTTGAAGCCGCAGCCGCCCAGAATTTGCAGCTACAGCAAGTTAGAGAAATGCCTGCTAATAATTTATCCCTTGTTTTTAGTCGCTAAATTACTAGCTTATAGACCAACCAGTTTTAATTAAATAATGATCAAAATTTTGCTAGCTGACGATCAATGTCTCATGTTAGAGGGTATCAAAGCGATTTTAAAACATGAGCCAGAAATAGAGATAGTGGGAACGGCTCAAGATGGTCAAAGTGCGATCGCCCAGGTAATTAAACTTCGACCAGATTTGGTCTTGATCGATATTGAAATGCCCAGAATGAACGGCATCGTCGCTACTAAGTATATTTGTGAAAACATGCCCGATACGCGGGTAATTGTCTTAACAAGCCACAAAAAACAGAGTTATCTGACTCAGGCTCTCCAAGCTGGTGCATCTGGTTATTTACTTAAAGATACTCTCGTCGAAGATCTCAAGCAGGCAATTCATTCTTTGGGGAGAGGATATTCTTATATTGAAGCGAAACTGCTGACTTAGGCTGTAGATCGGATTCAAACAGCCAATATCGCCAAGTACCAAGAGAAAATCACCTATCTAAAAAAGTATCGCAAAAGCGTCTACAAACCAGCTTTTAAACAGCGAGGAATTATTAAGCAAAAAGGGCAAAAAGTTAGACAGCAATCAAAGAGCAGGCTTTTGAGCCATAATTCAGCCCATCCTGGTATTACTAGAGCCACCCTCGCCGAAATTTTTGAACCTCCCCAACCTCAAGAAATTTTGCTAGCCAATCGTCAACCGCCGCTACAGCAACCCCCCGAGCGCCAGCCAAAATTTTGCCGCAAACGTTATCTGCAAAAAATTATCTTAATGTTGATGGCGATCGCCAGTTTTATTTTATCAATAATTGTTTTCTAATTGATGACACGCCCTAGTCAAGCCCGCAAACAAACGACAATTCTTCGCTTTTTGATCATGGCAGAAGGAAACAGGCAAGTTGTACAAGGCGTGTGTTAAATAAAAATAAAGGCGCGATGATCAAGAGTTAGATCAGAGGCAACGTTTTCGATGATGCCGATTCGCTCAGGAATAGCTCCTGGCTCTAAATAGAAGATATTTGCCAAATTGCTGCCAGTACCGCTGGGATAGACGGACAGAGTGTATGAGTTGCGATCACCCTTGAGCTGAATTTGATCCTCTGCTGGATCGAGGTCTTTAATTAGAGCATAGCTGCTTGAACCTTCTGTATTAGGATTGAGATCGTCATAGTAACGCTGGTTTTGATCTCCCAAGACGTATAGATCTCTGCCTTCTCCGCCGATTAAGGTATCCTGCTCGTAGATTTGAACGTTGAAGTTGTCAGGATTAGCGCCATACAGAGTGTCGTTCCCAAATCCGCCGTCAAGTCGGTCGTTATCCGTGCCGCCAAATAGGGTATCGTTGCCGTTATCTCCGTTAAGCTGATCTTGATTATTGCCGCCGTTGAGTAAGTCGTCATCTACGCCACCGAATAAAACATCGTTGTTATTACGACCATATAGAGTGTCGTTGCCAGAGCCACCAAATAGAGCATCACCGCTGTCTTCCCCATCCAGCAGATCGTTACCATCATTTCCTAGTAAGGTATCGTCGCCACTGCCACCCAGAATACGATCGCTCAAGGAAGTACCGACAATCTGGTCGTTATAAGGTGTTGCCCCCCCAACTTGGTTAAATTCTGGCTGTGGCGGCTGTGGTTCATCCTGTATATAGATAAATGCGGGATGATCGAGAGTTAAATCCTGAGGAATATTTTTGAGAATGCCGATTCTTTCTGGTGTTGCCCCTGGGGGTTGATAAAAGAGGTTGGTTAACGTGTTGCCCTGACCATCAGGATAAGATGAAAAACTGTAGTACTGGCGATCGCCTTTGAGCTGAATTTGATCTTGTTCTGGGTTAAAGTCTTCAATCAAAGCATAATCAGTAGAACCTTCCGTTGCGGCATTGCGATCATCATAGAAAAGCTGATTCTCATCCCCCAGAATAAATAAATCCTGTCCTGCACCACCAACTAAAGTATCTTGTTCTCCTAGCTGCAACTCAAAGTTATTGGGATTAGCGCCATACAGAGTATCATTGCCGTCGCCACCTTCAAGACGGTCGTTATCTGTCCCTCCAAAAAGACTATCGTTTCCGCTGTCTCCTGTTAAGCGATCTTGATTATTGCCACCATCGAGTAAATCATCACCATCCCCCCCAAATAAGAAGTCGTTGTTATTGCGACCATACAAAGAATCGTTGCCGTTACCTCCCAACAAAGAGTCCCCGCTGTCTTCGCCGTCTAGGAAATCATTCCCGTCTCCTCCTGTAATGGTATCGTCACCCCCCTGACCCTCAATGCGATCATCCCCCGCAGTGCCGATAATCTCGTCGTTGTAGGGAGTAGCCTGACCTGTAATAGTTTGGGGCATGGTTACGGGTGGCTGACCCAAAAAGATAAATGCCCCATGATCAGGAGTTAAATCCTGGGGGATATTTTTAAGAATCGCGATTCTTTCTGGTGTTGCCCCTGGCTGTAAGTAAAACAGATTGGTTAAAGTGTTGCCCTGACCATCGGGGTAAGATGCAAAACTGTAGTTCTGGCGCTCGCCTTTGAGCTGAATTTGATCCTGCGTCGGGTTAAAGTCTTCGATCCAAGCATAGTCAGTTGATCCTTCCGTTGCGGCATTGCGATCGTCGTAGTAAACCTGATTTTCGTCTCCCAGGATAAATAGATCCTGTCCTGCGCCGCCAATAAGTGTATCCTGTTCCCCTAGCTGCAACTCAAAGTTATGGGGATTAGTGCCGTTAAGAACATCATTATCGCCTCTTCCTTCTAACAGGTCGTTGTCCGTCCCGCCAAATAAAGTATCCCGACCTGCATCCCCTACCAGTCGGTCTTGATTATTGCCGCCATTGAGTAGATCTCTGCCTGTACCGCCAAAAAGCGTATCGTTGTTATTGCCGCCGTCTAGGGTATCGACCCCATTACCCCCAAATAGAGAGTCCCCACCGTTATCCCCTGCCAGATTGTCGTTACTATCACCGCCATAAATAGTGTCATCACCGCTTTGTCCCGCAATCTGATCATCCCCTGAACTACCAGTCAGGCTGTCATTATAGGGTGTTGCTTCCGCAGTAGGGGCAGGAGTAGGCGTAGGCGGTTCAGAATCTTGGGGAGAGCCAAAGATCACGTAGGCTGTACCTTCCCTGCTATATTCATCATCCAGATCGACCCCCGTTGCCGTAACTACCAAATCATCTGCACCGTCGCCGTTCAGATCTCCACCACTAGCGATCGCATTTCCTAATAAATCTGCGGCATCAAGACCTCTAATTTTAACTCCTGCATCACTATTAAGATTTGCCAGGTCTACCTCAGAAGCAAAACCATTGGTGCGACCAAAAATAATATAGGCAGCGCCACGACGGTCACTATACTCAAAACCATAGGCGCTAACAGTATCTCCCCCATTACTAGCAGCCACAAACAGATCGTCGATACCATCGCCATTAAAATCCCCGGCACTGACAGCATTACCTAAACCCGCTGCCTGATCCAGACCAGCAATACTAAAGCCGTTGCTGCCATTAAGACCATTGAGATCAAACTGAGAGCCAAAACCGTTTTTACTGCCAAAGACAACATAAGCCTGTCCTTCTTGAATATATTCCCCCGCTACCGAAGCATTTGCTGCTCCGATAATAAGATCTTCAATCCCGTCACCGTTAAGATCTCCGGCGTTGTTAACATCAGTCCCCAAATTATCTTCAATGCCAATTCCCGCCAAACCAAAGCCGTTAAAACCATCAAGGCGATCGCTAATTGTAAATCGAGCAGGAAACCCCTGACGACTGCCATATAAAACAGATACTTCTCCCCGCTGGTCGCTATAGCCATCGGCAAAAGGACTATCTAAAACTTCCCCTGCATTAGCTGCACCAATCACCAGGTCGTCAACACCATCTCCGTTGAGATCTCCAGCATTACTCAGCGAGCCACCCAAACTATCATTAGCGTCCTTGCCGTCAATAATAAAACCGTTACTACCGTTGAGATTAAAGAGATTAACCCGCGACTCAAAACCGTTGCGATCGCCATACAAAACATAAACTTCCCCGCCGCGATCGCTATAGCTAAAACCGTTATTGTTACTAGTTATCCGACCGCCACCAACAGCACTCACCGCCAGGTCATCAATTCCATCGCCATTAATATCCCCTGCACTGGTAACTGCCGTCCCCAGCAAATCCTCGGCATCAATACCTTTGAGGGTGAAACCATTATTGCCGTCTAAAGACTCCAGAGCAAAATCGGCACTAAAACCGTTTCTTTGACCAAAGATGACATAGGCTTCGCCGTTATTTTGACTATAACTATAGCCATAGCTACTAACCTGGAGTCCTGCATGGGGCGCACCCAACACGAGATCATCAATACCATCACCGTTAAGATCCCCCGCGCTAACCGCACTACCCAAATTGTGTGCAGCATCTAAACCAGAAAGCTTAAAACCATTGCTGCCGTTGAGATTATCTAAGCTAAAGGTAGATTTTAGATCTCGACCACCAAAGATGACATAAACTTCACCACGGCGATCGCTATCATAATAACTATACTCATCACTGTTAACTATCCCTGCATCCGTAGCAGTTACCACCAAATCGTCAATGCCGTCGCCATTAATATCTCCGGCAAGATAAACCGCTTCCCCCAGGCGATCTCCTGATTCTTGTCCAGGAATGAGCAAGCCGCGAGAATTTTTAAGATCTGCTAAAGAGATATCCAATATCTTGTCTCCTATAAAAATATGAAATAGAATAAATAGAGCTTTTATAT
>JBCCNG010000067.1:0-11414 GCA_039025955.1 Cyanobacteria bacterium P01_C01_bin.72
AAAATATCTGACGACAGTATCAGATCTAAGAATCTTGATTAAGCATTTGCTATAAATGAGTAAATTATATTTGATTTATTTATTAGTATGAAATATCAAAGATGCAGACCAGAAAAGAGAATTTACCGTAACTTAGCTTTAGGCATCATCACTTTTATAATCTTCGCTACAGTTTTGCCTGTAATGGGTTCTAGCAGCATCTACTAATTAACGCTTAATGTAGATTGTCTTCTGCCCTCTGTCTTAAAACGATCAACTTCATACCTCATGAGTCTGAAAACCGCTATGTATAGCAACAACTAAATGCTCATAGCGAATAACAATAAATGTTTAATGCTCAATGTTTAATGCTCAATGCTTTCTGTCTTTGGGCTTCATATAGCAATAGTGCAGAAGCGATCGCCACATTGAGAGATTCTACTTGATTTGCTAGGGGAATTTTTATTTCTAGATCGGCTAAATCAATTAACTCTGATGATAATCCAGCCCCTTCGTTACCCAGCAAAATTAAACTAGGGCGAGTCCAATCAACCTCCCAATAAGTTTGGGTTGCTTTGGCGGTAGTGGCAATGATCTGAACTCCTGCCTGACACTGCTGTTGGACTAAATCAGACAAGTCTTGATTAGTTGCTACTGGTAGTTTAAACCACTGTCCAGCACTGGCTCTTAAAACCTTGGGGCTATAATAATCAACGCTGTCGGGACTCAGCCACAAACCATCTGCTTTTGTTGCCGCTGAAGTGCGAATAATTGTACCCAAGTTACCAGGGTCTTGCAATCTTTCTAGGGCAATGCCGATTTCTTGAATCACAGGTATTTCCTTGATCATACTGGGACGAGGGGCGATCGCGACTATCCCATCAGGATTTATAGTTGTGGCGATCGCTTTTAAGACTTCCTGACTAACTAATTGTGCCCTAATCTCTTTCTCTTCAATTGTCTGGCATAATAACGGGTGATTTAACTGCCAAAATTCTGTATAAAAAATGATATCTAGCTTATAATCGGCTTGAAAAGCAGCCTCAATCAAATTATTTCCTTCAATGAGCAACATATTTTGCTTTTGTCGTTCCTTAGGACGCTGAAGCTTACGCACCTGCTTAATCAAAGGATTTTTAATACTAGTTAAAATTTTATTTTCCATGCCTACTATTGACGAACAGCACGGTTCAAAGTAATACTTTGGTTGCCTAATTATGCGGAACTCGGGACTTGAACCCGAATGTTTTAAGCAAACACTAGAATCTGAATCTAGCGCGTCTACCAATTCCGCCAGTTCCGCAGCAAAATCAAATCTACAAGCTCCTATTATGATTGACTTTGGTCTTCAATGTCAAACTTCATGTTCAGCTTGAATAAACTTTTTTCGAGTTAGCCCTGTTCATTTGAATTTTTGAAGTTTATCTTAGTATTGCTTGAATGCCCCAATAAATACATTTGATATCAAGAGGATAAGATCATTAACTCTATCTCCAACCCAACCAAAGTTTTTTCTGAAGATTCCCAAGCTGTACTAGAAATCTGGGGACGCTCTTCTCTTTCAGGAAATGTCAAAATTAGCGGTGCAAAAAATTCTGCTCTGGTACTTATGGCAGGTTCGATTCTTTGTCCTGGCAAATGTGTTCTCCGCAACGTGCCAAGCTTAGTTGACATCAAACGTATGGGGCAAATACTTCAAGCTTTAGGCATCAAGCTAGATCATCAAGGTGATGTTCTGAAGATAGATGCTAGCAAGATTAATCCAACAGAAGCACCTTACGATGTTGTTTCTCAGCTTAGAGCCAGCTTCTTTGTCATTGGTCCATTGCTCACTAGATTAGGTACAGCCCGCGTGCCTCTTCCTGGCGGTTGTGCCATTGGTGCTAGACCAGTAGATTTGCATGTTCGGGGTCTACAGGCGATGGGAGCAAATGTTTCCATTGAAGATGGCGTTGTCCATGCCAATTTAGTTGGCAGCAGAAAGCGTTTACAGGGTGGCAGTATTTATCTTGATTATCCTAGCGTCGGCGCAACAGAAACCATCCTCATGGCGGCAACTTTGGCAGAGGGGGAGACTAAGATTGAAAATGCGGCACAAGAGCCAGAAATTGTCGATCTGGCTAACTTCTGTAACCAGATGGGGGCAAAGATCAGTGGTGCAGGAACTAACACTATCACAATTCAGGGTGTTACAGAGCTAGGGTGTATTGACTACAACGTAATTCCTGATCGCATTGAAGCAGGAACATTTCTGGTAGCGGGCGCAATCACCCAGTCAGAAATCAGCCTCAGTTCGGTTATCCCCGAACATCTTGCTCCCGTAATCGCCAAGCTCAACGATATTGGTTGTCAGATAGTAGTAGAAGAGGATGAAAGTAGAACCTTCGGCGGCAATATTCAAGCTAAACGGCTGCGGATTATTCCTGGAGAACTCCACGGTACAGATATTGAAACTCTTCCCTATCCTGGTTTTCCTACCGATATGCAGGCACAGTTTACCGCCTTGTTAAGCATCAGCAAGGGCAATAGCGTCATCAGCGAAACCGTGTTTGAAAATCGCCTCCGCCACGTAGCCGAACTCCAGCGCATGGGTACAAACATCCGTGTCAAGGGGCATCATGCGATTGTTCAGGGAGTGCCAATGATTTCTGGTGCGCCCGTGATGGCAACCGACCTCAGAGCCTCTGCTGCTTTGGTGTTAGCAGGTTTGGCAGCGGAGGGGAAAACTACCGTCCACGGCTTGCACCATCTTGATCGTGGTTACGAAGATTTGGAAGATAAACTACGGAGTCTGGGAGCAAAACTAGAACGTATTATTCCTGAAGGGGTTTAGAGATGAGAATTAAGTCTCTTATCACTTTTGAGAAATACTACTATAAATATAGTTGCTCACTCCTTAATAGCCAAGTCGATAAACTGCTGGAGAATTGATAAGAATTTTGGCTGATCGAACTCAGGAAGATTATTATGTCCTGCTTGCGGAAAGATCTCTAGGCGCTTAGGTTCGGGTGCAGCCGCGAAGAGTTGCTCGGACATAAATGAGGGGATAACTTCATCCGCCGTACCGTGCAGAATTAGGATCGGCGTTTTTAGAGACTCAATTTTAGTGATGGAGTTAAAACGTTGAGTCACCAGTAAACTCAAGGGAAACAGCTTAATTCCTGGCATTAGACCCGCTGTTTTTTCGATTGAGGTAAAAGTTCCCTCTGTGATTATACCAGCCATTTCTGGATGTTTTGTGGCTAAGTCAATGGCGATCGCGCCCCCCAAGGAGTGACCATAAACAACGATATGCTGTGGTTTGATCTGCTGCTCTTGAATTAGATATTGCCAAGCTGCTTCGGCATCCTCGTACACTCTTCTCTCGTTAGGAAATACAGGGCTGCTTTTGCCATAACCTCGATAGTCAATTAGCAAAACGGAGACTCCTAACTGATGAAAGATCGCCGCAACCTCTCCTAGATCGCCGTTATTGCTCGCATTACCATGGAAATATAACAGGGCGGGGGCGTTAGAGTGGGTTGCCGGAATCCACCAGCCATGAACCTGATCTTCTTCTAGTTCGAGCCAAACATCTTGATAGGCTAAACCGTATTCTTGAGGTGTAGATTTTATTTCATTGTCGGGCAAAAAGATCATTTTGGTTTGCCCGAAGCGTAGTAAGAGACAAATAGTAATGTATATAGTTGCCGCAGTTCCTAAGATGATCAAGCTTAATTTTTGCCACATTGATGTTTTTCGAGGTCGAGGAGATGAATTAAGAATTATATTCTACGCCTGATAAGCTGTTAATCATTTAAACTGCACATTTTAAAATTGCGCAAAAAACAGTTAAACTCTCTCCCCGCTACCCTATCACCTCGTCCCCCCTTCAGCCACAATAAGCAAACTAGATGCGTGACAGCTTATAAATTGGCTGCGCTATTTAAAGTTAATAGTTCGTAGCTCTAAGCTCTAAGCCTCAGAAAAAAAGCTGACTTACTTATATCTGGATTTGATTGATTCTTTCCTGGTTTAAATTTGAGTAAAATTTTCTTTAAATTTTCTTTGTATATATACAGAAATAACTGTGTTTCCTGCCCGAGCAAAATGTTTGATTAGTCATAAATTAGCAGGAGTTTATCTAAGCTTAAAATAAATATGCTGATATTTTATCGTAAATTCACCTAATAGCCATAGAGCTAAGTGATTATAGTAATTAATTAAAGGTTATTGCCGCAAACACCATAATCATTGATCGGTATTTAGATTGATTTTTATATTACCTAACTTCTATTCTCTAATTCCCTAAGCTAATACCCTAGAGATGAATTAATTAGAGCAACTATATCTTGTTGAATGCGGCGATAGTAGTTACCACAAATCAAATTTTATTTTTACCATTTTTAATAAATTATGATTGAACTTTTATACTTTGCATCTCAAATTCAATGCAGTGCGGATGCTAGTTTACTGAACATTGAGGTTGATGTCTATCATCAACAACAATTAGTACAGACTATGAGTCTCAATGATCAAGTAACTATTAATGCTGCTTCTATTGATGACCTGGATTTTGAATATCGAGCAGTAGGAGATAATGCCATCTGTAGTTTGACAGCTCCTACGGAAAGAACATTAGAATTTGGTGCTACTCTCCCTGATCTAGATGGAGTTTACAATCAAAATTCCATACAAAATATTCTGAGTGATGGGGATAAATATGAAGAATTACTTTTAGTAGAATTGGGAACAACTGATAATAATAATGAGGCTTTTGATTTGCAGGATGTAATCTTTAAAGTAGATACTAATCCAGATAGTCCTGTCACTACTTTTTTTGCTGACTAAGAGTTATCTCCCAGCCTTATCTAAATGTCTTGTATAAAAGCTTTAAATTTGATATTTAGATTTTACATACTCGATCGCCTGGATGCGATCGCCGAGCTGATGATCTAAGGTAGCAGCAAAAACATCATCTAAAATCTGTTTATATAGAGGTCCTGGTTTAAAACCCAGGGCTTTTAAGTCGTTGCCATTTAGTAAGGGTTCAACTTGAGAAAATTTGGTCAAGTATTGCCAGACAAGACGACGCTGTTTGCTATTTCTCGCGGCAAAAATAATTAACGATAAAGCTTTGAAGTTAGATAGTAGCTGATAGATTTGGCTAGGAGAATTTGCCTGATCGAGGTGCGCTACACTTTCTGTTTCTAATATTTCTAACTGCTGCAATCTTTGCAAACTATCTTTGGGTAGCTGTAAATTCTCGGCAACGTCTATTCTGGCTGCCGACGGTAAAGCCGCAATCAGGGTTTCTAACCTAATCAACCATTGTTCACTTGCCTTGGTTTTAAATAGGGTTAACCATTTAGAAACACGGTGTATTTCTCGGTTTAGCTCCCAGCTAAGGCTCAGATTTTGGTGTAAACAGCTCAGAGCATTGAGATGAGCCAGTAATTTGAGAGCTGGCTGCCAGTAATGAGACTGGAAAATATATTTTAATTCGGCTCTTAGTCTAGTGGTGAGGGCTGGAGTTTGGCGATCGCTAATGCGCAACTGTTGATATACTCCACTCTGAATTGCATAGCTGATATATTCTTCAGTCTGAGATTCAATTTGAAAACCGAGGCGCACGGCAAATCTAACGGCACGGAAAATTCTCGTGGGATCTTCGATAAAGCTGTTGGCATGGAGTACCCGAATCTGGCGCGATCGCAGGTCTAGCAAACCGCCAAAAAAGTCTAATAGATCTCCTTTTCGGGAAAATTCCCCCCGTTTGGGTGGTGTTAGTCTTACTGCCAAAGCATTAATAGTAAAATCGCGGCGATAGAGATCTTGACGAATCGAACTTGCCTCCACCTGGGGATTAGCGGCGGGATATGGATAAAACTCGGTGCGGGCAGTGGCAATATCCATCAACAGGCTGCCAAAAACTGGATCTTGATGCCAGGTAATAGCGGCGGTTTGAAACTCGCCATGAATAGAGACGCTTACCTGGGGATACATTTGCTGAATGACTGCGGCTAACTCCACTCCCGCCCGCTCATCTTGGGAACGATGATAACCATCCACCACCAGGTCGATATCCTGAAGCAGTAGCGGTTCATTATCTTGAGTGAGTAAAACATCTCGTACCCCACCGCCGACTAAATAGAGATTCCAGCCCCGTGCTTGAGCTGCGGCGGTAACTTCCTGAAGAAGCTGCCATATTGCTGGTTTCAGGCGGTTTTGCAGCGTAGGTAACAGATGAGAGGTTAAATTTTTTCGCTTTGTTTCCCTGGGGGCGACTTGACTTTGATCATGTAGCTGTCGCAGAACATCCGTTCGCGTAACAATGCCGATTAGTTCTCCCGACTCAATTACAGGTAGTCTGCCAACGTCGTAAGTTACCATAATTGACTGTATTTCGGGCAGAGGAGTATCGGCGACAATAGTTTTCAAATTGCGGCTCATGTAGCCCTTGACTGGAGCATGATTAAAGCCATGATGAATTGCCAGATCTAGGTCGCGGCGAGAAATAATTCCCACCAGGCGATCGCTTCGATCGACAACGGAAAGACCAGAATGACCATAGCGAAATAAAGTCCTCTGAGCCTGTTCGATAGTTGTTTCTGGACGAATTGTTCTCACAGGAGAAGACATTAAGTCCCTCGCCGTCGGTGGCTGCGGAATCTGTGCGGTAAGCTGGCTTACCAAGTCCTGAAAAATTACTTGGGGTTGGTCGGTATTCAGAGACATCGAAGCTGCTTGAGCATGTCCCCCACCACCAAAAGGAGTAAATAGCTGATTGAGATTAGTTGCCGCTAAACGCGATCGCCCGATGACTACCAGTTTATGACTCTGACTTTTTTGGTATTGATGACCCAATAGCAGGACATCGCTTTCCGTTAGCTCAATTAATCTGGCGGTTAAGGTCGCCAAACCACGGACAAAATGCTCCGTCTGCAACAAAACTGAGGCAACGCTATAGCCCTGAATCTTGGTTCGCTGCAAACGATCAAGCGCCTCTTTCAATAGCTCCTGTAGCTGGTTGCTCAAGCCCGGTTCATTATATTCCGCAATAATACTCAGATTCGCCGACTGCTGCATCAACCAGGCGATCGCCTGAGCATCACGAGGAGTAGTTTGGTCAAAGGTTAAAGAGCCAGTATCAACATGAATACCTAGCGCCATGGCGGTAGCTTCAAAAGGAGTTAGCTGAATCCTCTGCTGCTGCAACAATTCCGCAATGTAGGTCGTGATTGCTCCTACCGCTTCAGTATGGATCTGCGTCACCGCTATATCCGAAGTTGCATCCACATGATGATCGTACACTTCAATGCCCTGAACATTAGGCAGAGTCAACCACTGGGCGGCTGCCCCCAGGCGATCGCTTTTTTGAGTATCGACAATATAAATCCTGGCGATCGCTTCGGGGGTAATGCTCCGTAAGTCCGCAAGCTCAAACTCATCGCGGTAAAGTGCCAAAAAATTCTTAACCGCAGGATGCGCCCCCCCCGTCAGCACAATCTTCGCTCCCTGCTTGAGTCGACATAAGCCAATTGCCGAACCTAAAGCGTCAAAATCTACGGTTTGGTGACAGAGAATTACATCCATTATTCAATCTGAGTTTGATATCGATTGACTTCGTTTCAATTTGTAAGCTTTAAGCTCTAAATAATATAATTTACCTGAACAGCGAGAATTTAACACCAATTAGCTTTATGATCTGGTTGTCCTGCTGTTAAACCCAGTAATTTTACGATCAGGTAGTGCAGATTATCTATTCCTGTTACTTCTGAAGATCATTACAGTTAGGATGACTTAATGCTGGTTGGCTAGCAATGTTATTCAGTGGTTTATCTGTTAAAACTACGTTTCCCTGAGGATCAGTCATCCACCCTTGAATCATAGCGAGTTTTTTAGGTGAATTAGCTGCTGTCGTTTCCGAGGTTTGTTTAGTCTCTTCAACCTCTTCCACCTGCTCTGCTTCCGCCCCCTCTGCAACTATTCGCCAGTCTGACCAAGTATGTTCGGGAAGTAAGGTATCGTCGGGAACTAAAGGAATGCCGCCACGGCCTGTCGCTATAAATTTATTATCCCCCCGTATTTTACAAAAAGTGTTGGCAAATAAATAAGCAACATCGACAAAATCGCTACTCAATTGAGAAAGATTATTATTCGAGCTACTATCAGGAAATTCTAGGCTGACTATCCCTCCCTCACCAAACTCTGAACTGGCATCAATATCATTACTCAAGTTGGGCGGTTGAGAGCTTCCTTCTTCTATACCGAGAATACCTTCCGCATTGATATTAATATTGCCCCCGTTGCCAAAAACAGCATTAGCGAGAATATCGTTATTTTCCTGGGGAAAGGCGATGATAAAATTGGTATCAATCTCCAGGTTGCCACCACTCGCCTCATTAAATGCCTGAGCAGAAATAGTACTGTTGTTCCTTAAGGTCAAATTATCTTGAATGTTCAATTCAACATTGCCCCCTGTCTCAAATTCGGTTGTCGCCGTAATGCTACCAAAATCCCTGACCTCAATATTTTTAGCATTGACTCTCAGGCTGCCAGGAACGCCTGAACCTAGACCCTCTACAGAAAGACCGCCACCATCACTGATCAGCAGACTATCGGCGTTAAGGAAGATACTGCCGCCATTACCGCCATCATTAGTTTGAGTTGAAATTAAACTAGGGGTATCATCAGACTGGCGAGAACCGCTAATTTGAACCGATGTAGCATTAATCTCAATACTGCCAGAATTACCCGCCGTAGCCGTAGTAGAGATTAAAAAACCCCCATCCTTAATAATTAGCTGCTCGGTAGTAACATCAATCTTTCCTGCATTTCCCTCGTCAAAAGTACTGGCAGTAATTGAACTACTGACGCTACCTGTTCTGGGAGTTGTACCCAAAATCTCAATTGATTTCTCTGCTTCTATATCTAGGTTACCTGAATTACCACGATTAAAAGAACTCGAAGCAATAGTTGTACCATTTTCTAGACGTATACTTTGTGTCTTAATGCTAATATTGCCCCCGTCGGCTTCACTGAAGGATAAGATCTGAATTTCACTCGGTATATTTAATTCGATAGCAGTGTCTAAATCGAAGTCAGGAGAGAGAAGATTATCCACGTTTTCGCCGACTCTGATTAGTGGTCTTGTGCCTTGTAACTGAATCGAATCAGCAATGGCAATTTCTAAGCTGCCGCTTTCGCCTGGATTATTGATTGATAAGGGATTTAAAGTTTGCAGGGTAATTGTTCCCCCATCGGTTAAATTCAAATTTTGAGCGGAGATCTCAACATTGCTGCCTTTTCCCATCCCAAAAGTTCTGCTAGAAATCTGGCTGGCAAACGGCAAAAAAATGTCTACTCCTGCCAGCAAGGGGTCAAATTTTGTTCCTGTAGGGTCACTGCCAATAATCTCTAGCGAATCAGTTGCCTGAATTTTAATCGTTCCTCCGTCCAAATTTCCCAAAGTATCAGAGGTGATCGCCGAACCATTTAATAGACGAATATTTTTGCCTAATAAGTTAATGTCTCCCCCCATTTCTCCACTCGTGTTAATAGAAGCAAGGTTATCCAATTTAATATCTTGATATTGACTGATATTGACATCAGCAATTCCCCAGCCCGAGGAGATAGATTCTAAAGTCACTAAACTATCAGCAGCAAAGCTTCCTAGTTCTATATTTCCTGCGGGAGCAGTTACAGCTCCGCCATCGAAGATAATTTCTCCTCCCAATAGAGCCAAAGTTTTGCCAGGGCTGGTAGTCAAGCCAAGTTTAATTTGGTCTTGTCCTGTAGGATCTAAAGGGTTTGGGATCTGGAAATTAGCTCTATTTTCAATTACGCCTGGATCACGACCAAACTGCAAGCCGACAGGGGTACTGATCGTTAGTAAAGATTCTGAGGCATTAAGATCAGTGCTAAATTTACCGCCATCTTCAAAAATCAAATCTTGAGCAGTAGTACCAAGAAAAGCACCGCCGATATCTAAGCTGGCATTTTCACCAAAAATAATGCCGTTGGGATTGATGAGAAACAGATTGGCTGAACCGTTACTTTGAATCAAGCCATTAATGGTGGAAATATTGTTCCCCGTAACGCGAGAGATAATATTTTGCACGTTGATTGGGTTATTAAATAATACCGAGCCATTTTCAGGAATGGAAAAATCACTAAAGCTATGAAATAAATTATTGCCTCTTTGTGATCCTACATCGACTTTAAAATCAAGATTATTTTTCGTCTCAACTGCCGTCCCTAAAGTTCCATCTTCAACTATTTGAGCTTGAACCAATTCAGGAGCGAACAAAGATATTAGAGAAGCGAAAAATAATAAAAGTTTAAGGTTCATGGCTTCCTTGTTGGCAAATAGGGAAAGAAAGTTAAGTATGGTTTGGGCGCTCAACAGTTTACGTCGAGTATATTATGTTTCAGTCAATATCTGAATCAAGTAAGATCTGGGCGATCGCTATTGCGCCAAAATATAGTTGATTGATACTCAAATAGTTTCCTAAAACTTATAACAGGACGATTGAAAAAGCCAGAAATAGAAACATGCTATCTGCTCCATAGCTAAAGCTAGTACACTATAACAAGGTTGTCTTGGTGAGCATTACATGCGGCGAGTATACACAGCGGTGACGGAAACGATGCTGCTCTTTGATAGGGCAGAGTTTCACCGTTAATTTCAATCAATCTTATCTACTAGTTGAATTATGACCCTCAATCAACTGTTTGTTATTTCTAATTTCTACGCAACATCTCTTTGGGTTCTCATAATTGTATTTCCCAAATGGAAAATTACGCAAAAGATATTGAGTTCGTTCTGGCTGTTTATTCCTTTTATCTTGCTTTATATTTACTATCTATCGGCTTCCGTAAATATAGAGTCAATTGAGATATTGAGCAGTTTTCAGCTTGAAGATATTGCTCTTTTGTTTGGTCAAGAAGGTTTTGCAGCAGCGACTTGGGTTCACTTGTTGCTCATTGATTTATTCCTTGGACGCTGGATCTACTGGGAGGGGCAGAAAAGTCAAATCTGGACGATTCACTCCTTGCTTCTCTGTGTCTTTTTCGCACCCGTTGGCTTGCTGTCTCACCTGATCACCGACGCTATCTTTAATAAAAATGATGATGCTGACAGCAACTCTCCAGATGAGCAGAAATCTGATAGCGACACTTCCTTGGCTGCCAGTAAGTAAATTATTATAGTGAACTACCAGACCCCGACATTACGGGGCTGGCTTCTTTTACCAAAGATTCCTCTGTTCATCGTTTTTGATAATCACTGTATAGCTCTCAAAGCTTCATGTGCATAGTGTGAACTACCGAAAAGAAAGCACGCAAAGCTCGCACCCCTCACCTGCACCTGGATGAACCGCATCAGCAGAAGAGCCGCCACCAGGAAGGCGCCATCGTTGCGCGCCAGGAACACGAGCCCTAGCAGCACGCCG
>JBCCNG010000068.1:0-11413 GCA_039025955.1 Cyanobacteria bacterium P01_C01_bin.72
CGCCCTTTGGTGATTGCTCCTGGTACGGTAGTTAGTGTTTTGCCCATTCGCGATTATGAAGCTAGCACTAAACTCTGGACGGATGGGGCGTTAGGAACAACTATTTGGCCTGGTCAAAGGGTGGTTATTAGGATGGCAAACTGTCAGGCAAACTTTATTATTCTGCGAGATGGTTATTCTTTCTATCAAACCCTCAGAGAAAAACTCCAGTGGACAGGAAGCAGAGTGCATTATGAAAACGATAACGATGAGTAAACTACAATATTTCAATACAACTTTTGCTCTTCTCGCAATCTTGCCAGGCGATCTCTTTAAATAATCGAAGATAGGCAACACCATACTTTCGGTAAATCAATGTGGTTTAAAAATGTGGTTTAAAAAATTCTTTCTGCTGCTTCTAGCAGTGGCTACGACTGGATTAATCCTGATTAGTAATGCTAAGTCGGGGCTGACTCAGGCAACCTATAATCCTTTTTCCTACAATGTCCAGTTTGAGGATCTCCAAATTTATACTGATCCGACTGTACCTAAAGCTCCTGTGGTTATTGATGGTAGAGAAATCTTTGCCGTGGGCAAAACTGGCAGCACTTCAGCTGGAGAAAGAGTCGAATTGATTCGTTCGGAATTGCTCAAAGCCATTCGTGACAAAACCATCCCCGATGTAGTTATTCGAGAACAAGGCGGTTTGCCAGTTCTCTATCTTGAATATCCCCAGATATCATCAGAATCAGACTCAGGAGAAGATTTACGCTACCTGTTCACTGTTACCAAGGAAGACCTCATTGGCAGGAAGTCTAATCGTCAAACTGCTGAAGACTTAAAGCTAGAAATATCTAGGGCGATCGCCAGAGCTAAACTAGAAAGAAGTTCGGCTTATATTCAGCGTCAGAGTCTAATTGCAGCAGGATTATTATTACTGGGCTTTTTGGGTACTAGACTCTTGAACCAGCTACAAACTTATCCCCTACGCAAAGCGATTCAAAGAGTCATTCCAGGACTACCCAGCAATACCAGTTCGCAACCATCCAACCTAACTACTTTATTTCGTCTTAAATTAGGTTTTGCTCGATTTATTCTCTGGACCACAATTATTCTGGTCATTGTGCAACTTTTTCCCCCAAGTCGCCATTGGCTCTATTTTCTTTTTAGTTTGATCGCGGGGACATTTGAGAAATCGTTGTTTAGCCTGGGCGATACAGAATTCTCGATCATTCGTCTGCTGATTTTGATTGCTTTATTTGTAGCTTTAATTTTTCTAAGTAACTACGTTAGTAATTCACTTAGAACTAATGTCTTACAAGTTACGAGGATGACCAGAGGCTCACAAGAAATCATCTCGATTATCATCAAGTATGGTTTAATCTCTCTTTTTACCGTCGTTTTACTTCAGGCAAACGGCATCAACCTAAGTTCTATCGCCCTAATTGGTAGTGCTTTGGGTGTGGGGATTGGTTTTGGTTTTCAGGATATTGCTCGTAACTTTGCTAGCGGGATTGTGCTTTTATTTGAGCGTTCAATTCAGGTTGGGGATTTTATTCAGGTTGGAGAACATCTGGGAGTAGTCGAAGAAGTGAGAACCCGCAGTATTGTATTAAAAACCTTAGACCGTATTTCGATTATTGTGCCTAATTCCCGTTTTTTAAGTGACGAGGTGATCAACTGGAACCATCGCCGCAACGTTACTCGTCTACATTTACCCGTCGGCGTAGCATATGGTTCTGATGTCAAAAAGGTGAAATCTGCGCTTTTACAGGCAGCAGCCGAACATCTAGAAGTGTTACGCAATCCTAATCCCCAAGTATTTTTTATTGGCTTTGGCGAGAGTTCTCTCGATTTTGAATTGTTGATTTGGACATCCGATCCTAGTCGTCAATTACCCCTCAAAAGCGATCTTTACTTTCGGATTGAAGAACTTTTCCAAGAACAGCAAATTGATATTCCTTTCCCCCAGCGAGATGTCAACATCAAAGCCGAGGATTTACCAATCAAGCTTTCACCTCAACTAGAAGGACATTTACTTTATCTACTAAAAGGACTGGTATCTCAGCAATATAATGGCAACAGCAGACCAAACAACAAATCTAAAGATAATACACCATCCAACCGCTCTATCAAGAAATAGCAGCTAAAACTAATTATTTTATTGAGGAAAAATCAGACTTAACTTCAAATCTATATCAGTGAAACCTGGGATTTTTATTGCTTCGCTAGGCAGCATGGTTATTCTATTTCTATATCCAAATTTATCTTTATCGACAGTAAAAGGATTGGTATAAACTTCTAAATTGCGATCAATAAGATTAACGATCCAGTAATTATTAATTCCTGATTCCGCATATAATGACATCTTAGTTTCGCGGTCATATTTAAGAGTAGAGTCTGATATTTCAATGACTAAAATAATATCTTCTACAGTTGGATGAGCGGATAGATAATTATCATCTTTCTTGCGAGCGATAACAACATCTGTTTCAGGTTCACTATTGAAAGGTAATGTAACAGGTTCTTGACCCCTAACATTAGCTTTTTCTCCCAATATTTTGTAAAGTTCACCAAATAAAGTTGAGTTACAAACTGAGTGAGGAGTCCGTTTTGGTGCCATTTCAATAATTTCCCCTCTAATCAATTCAATTCTATCGTTTTCGGTAAAGAATCCTATATCTACCAGCTTGTGATATTCATCAATAGTAAATAATTTTTTTCTAGTTACAGCAACCATGATCTAATCCACAAATTAATTACTTTATTTTACTTGTGAGGCTGAACTTAACCTCTAGTTAAATTACAAATGGGAGATTAAGCATCTAGATAAGAAGTAAGAAGTTAAGGAGTTAATAATCTCCAGGCAGCAATCTCTTGAAATAGCAACTTGTACGGTCGCCAAATTAATTAAAACGATTGTAGCTTTGCGCCATTGTTTGATTGTTTGCGCTGAAAATTTCTCCTTTGAAATTTCTCTCTTAAAACATAGTTAGACAACACAGTATTAAAGCTTCGCTCCATTCTACAACCGCGCCATAGGTATCCCCTGTATGCCCTCCTAGCTGGAGATTAAACCAATATCCTGTAAGTAGTGCGATCGCCATATTTCCCAAAGTAATTATACTTACCTGCCACCAAGATAAATAGCCTAAAATAAACCAGCTATAGCTAAGACTGAGTAAAACAATTAAGCCCAGTAATAGATCCTGGGGTAGACGTAGATTCTGCTGATGAAATGAGCCTTTCCCTGTATCTCGCAGATAAGGATAAAAAGCGATCGCCCAAACTTGTCCCCATCTTGCCCAACCTGCTGCGGCAGGTAATACTAACCACCAGGGTAAAGACATTTCGCTTAAAGTAACAGTTTTGAGCAGTAAAATAATTATGGCGGCGATCGCCCCAAAAGCCCCCGTAGCACTATCCTTCATAACCTCTAAGCGTCGTTGAGGTTCGGTTACAGACAAACCATCCGCGGTATCCATTGCTCCATCTAGGTGTAATCCCCCTGTGATTGCTACCCAGGCTGCCACAATTAAGGCACTGCGAGTCAAGTTAGGGATACCAAACAATTCTAATAATTCTCCCCCTAAAATCAATAAAAAACCAATCAATAAGCCAATAACAGGACACCAGCGAGCAATCCGTAGCCAGTTATTTGTCCAGCTAGTAGGCAAGGGAATAATTGTATAAAAAATCACTCCGCTAGCAAATGATGTAGTCACTTCGGTCATAAATACCCAAAGGTCTTTGAAAAGTATTTTCAACACAAAAAAAATATTGGATTAAAATTTGATTAAATATGTTGGGAATGTTGGGCTAATATTGTTTCATAAGCTACTTTATTTTTACCCTGTATTTCACTCAACAAAATATTTAGCCAGGTAATTTGAAATTTCAAATATACTTCTTATGAGTAAACATCAAGGCATGGAATCTCTACCCGCACCCTGTATTGTAGATGAGGGCATTGTAATCAACCCAGACGACATCAGACGCTTGCTAGGCGATTTAGGTCACGTTTATTATGTACACAAAATTGACGAACAGGAGACGAGCAGGGGAGAAGGTTATATTCAAGAAATATTCAATGACAACAATCAATCTACCTTAATTGCCAATAAGAAAATCTACATTAATATCTACAGCTTTGACTATCTGCGCCTCAGTAAATCTACGGATGGAGAAGCCTGTTTTGATTTGGTTCAGGACAACCGCCAGTTAAGTCTAATACCTATCTCTCGGACTATGCCGCCCCAGGCGATCACTAAAAATATTGATGCAGACACAATTGAAGCAATGGTTACGGAAGTTCTCACCGCCCGTTTTGACGTTCAGCTTGACTTTGATAACGATTCCACAATGAACAATGAATAGTTAATAATGGACGATGAACAATGGACAATAGAAACGGTGAATTTAGTTTGTCATGTTCAATCGCTCTGTTGACAAACAATACACCGCTTTAAGTTGTCATAAAAGGTAGTTAGATAGTGGGATTTTCATTTAAGTGTCAGGCACAGTGTCCTCAGACTAAGGCACGAGCAGGGGTTTTTCATACTCCCCACGGAATTGTAGAGACTCCGCGTTTTATGCCTGTAGGTACATTAGCTACGGTAAAAGGCGTAATTCCCCAACAGCTAGAAGCGGCAAATTCGCAGATGATCTTAGCCAATACCTATCACCTGCATCTGCAACCAGGGGAAGAGATTATTGAGGAAGCGGGTGGTCTTCATCGCTTTATGGCTTGGGATAAACCAATTCTCACTGATTCTGGTGGGTTTCAGGTTTTTAGCCTGAGTAAAATGCGGCAGATAAGCGAAGAGGGGGTTGTGTTTAAATCTCCTCGCGACGGCAGCATAATCAACATGACCCCAGAGAAATCGATTCAGATTCAGAATGCTTTGGGGGCAGACGTGATTATGGCATTTGATGAATGTCCTCCTGCCGATGCCACGCGGGAACAGGTGCAGGCGGCGACTGACCGTAGTTATCGCTGGCTACAAAGATGTATTGTCGAACATCAGAATACGGAAAAACAGGCTTTATTTGGCATTGTTCAGGGGGGCATACACCTAGATTTGAGACAAAGGGCGGTAGAGCAACTCGCTGCCTTGGATTTGCCTGGCTATGCTATTGGTGGCGTAAGCGTCGGCGAAGATCCCAAATTAATCAACGCTACTGTACGCTATACTGCGCCGTTGTTACCAGCCCACAAGCCTCGCTACCTAATGGGTGTGGGGACATATCGAGAAATGGCTCAGGCGATCGCTGCGGGAATCGATCTCTTTGACTGCGTAATTCCCACTCGTTTGGGTCGTCATGGGGCGGCATTGATCCGAGGCAAACGCACTAATATCAAAAACGCCATTTACAAAAGAGACTATCGACCCCTAGACGAAACCTGCTCCTGTTATGCCTGCCAGAACTTTAGTCGCGCTTATCTCAATCATATGCTGCGATCGCATGAAATGCTGGGTCAAATCATGATTTCGCTCCACAACATCACCGAATTAATTCGCTTTACCCAAGAAATTCGCGCCGCTATTTTTCAGGGAACTTTTGCCACCGATTTTGCTCACTGGCTCAATGATGCTGGCGCAGCAGCAGATGATCATCAGGTTGAATCAGACTAGTAAGAGTAACAATTAATAAGCGGCTTATTGTGGTTCTAAATGTTCCTCAATCTTTTGTAATAAATCATCTGCATCAACAGTTTTACGCAGAAAGTCTGAAGAACCTACCATTTTTGCTCTCAGGCGATCAATAATGCCAGAATTGCTGGTTAGAAAAATAATTGGCGTTTCGGCAAATTCTGGGTAGCGTCGCAGTTGGGCGCACAAATCATAACCGCTTATCCGAGGCATCACAATATCTAAGAAAATCAAATCAGGCTGACGATTCATTAACACTCCCACCGCATCCAAAGGATCGTTGATGGCAACAAAGCGATAGCCAGCCATGCTAATAATTTGCTCCATCATGTGAGAAATCATCAGGCTATCGTCAATACAGGCAATCAGTGGACGGTCTTTGTTTTCGTAACTACTATTATTCGGACTAACTACCTCCAGTAAATCGGGAACATCAACTAAACCAAAAATTCCTGACTGTATGTAGGGTAAAAGAGAACAAACCACCTGTAGCGGCGAAGTTCTTAGCTGCACAGATAGATCTCTCAAAGTTCTGTTGCCGTTGAGTAATTTGCAAAGACTTTGGTAGGCAGAAATAGACGTTTTCTCCTGAAGTTGCTGGGGCTGTAAAATTACGGGAGCCATATTAGGAAGACGATCTGCTACCTGAGCCTCTTCCCACATCGACCAAATTTGCTGAATTTGGGCAATGATTGCTTTTGGTTTAATTGGTTCTAATGTTGCTGCCAGAATACTGTCTTGATTTAAGCGACAGATAACCTGTCTAGTCTGGGTCAGGTCGAAAAAAATTTCGCTCACCACAAAGGCGATCGCTTTTTGACCCTGTTGAGGAGTAATAATTTTTTGCTCCACCCAGTGGGATATTTGCTCGTATTCCCAAATGTTATCCGTCAGATCTGCCTTACGCTCAGTTAGCTCTTCTTGCAGGCTGGAAAGCTGAAAAGGAACTTGGGGCAGGTTGAGAATTAAGTTCCGCTGCCAACGACGTATCGGATGTGTTCCGCCCGTACCGTAGACGATTTCTCCCAAGTAAAGATAAAGATGCCATTCATCTCCCTTAATTGGATCGGTAAAAGTTAGCTTGCCACTAATCTGCGCTTCCTGTAGCGAGCTAAATAACTTAGTTTGCTTGGGAGCAGTAAATTCTCGAATAATTAAGTTGTCAGAAGTAGTTCTGGCACTCATTGGCTTATGTCTCTTTGCTGGAGAAGATTGATTATTTGCTGATTGGCTTGGGGGAACTGATACTGATCTAGCTGCTCTGGTTCTACCCAACAGATTTCGGCGCACTCTAGAGGTTGGGGTTGACCGCTTAGGTATTGGCAGTCATGAACATATAATGTTACATCAAAAGTTGCGTAAGTGTGGTTAATAGTTGTCAAGCGATCGCCCACGGCAACGTCTATATCTAGTTCTTCTTTGACCTCTCGCTGAATACATTCTTCAATCGTTTCCCCTGGTTCGATCTTGCCGCCAGGAAATTCCCAGAGTCCGCCCATTTCGCCTGATTGCAAACGGCGGTCGATCAAGATTTTTCCCTGCTGATTATTAATTACAGCCACTCCGATCTGTTTATGTATCAGAGGAGGTGATGTTGATGACATAAAGTATTATATATTTTGCGTCTGAGTTATAAGTTAATTTAAAATTGTGAAAAATGTAAATAAGACAAAGCAACCTCGATTATGGTGGAGGTTGCCAACATTATATATGTTAATTTAATCTTAAGATAATATCTTTAACTGTCGCTCTGAGTTGCTGCCAAGGATTGCTCAATGCCCATCCTTTGTTCGGCATTACGCAAAAAATAACCGCTCATCATTGCCGATGCTAGCAATCGCCCTAAATCTTCGCGACTAGTGCTAATCGCAACATCAAAACTTTCTTGAGGCATATTACCTAACAAGCCAGAGATGTTACGTTCAATTATTTGAAATACTTCTTTTGATTCTGGCTGAGAAAGATGATTAACTGTTTCTGGAGGGAGGGACTGAACATAATGCCACAGTGAGTTTTCATCTTCGCCGTATCTGAAAGCACCTTGAGAAATATTCTGATTGCTCACTTCTAATCTCCTGGCTGGAATTAATAAAACTTAGACCTATACAACTAGTCTATCTGGTCGCTCCCTTTATTAAAGCATTCTGCTCTTTACTATTTGTTACGTAGAACCGAACTTAAACCAGAGAGTTTCCCGACCATTATCTTAATGATTATGGGGCAAAAATTATCAGTTCACAATCCTTGCCTCAGCCTCTGTCTTGTCTATGTAGTTGATTAGCTAGCAAGATATTCTCGAATGACTGTTTTGCGTTTACGGAGTTTGGATAAAGCTTCTCGTTCAATTTGACGCACCCTTTCACGACTAATGCTTAAGCATTCGCCAATCTTTGCTAGGGTCATGGGCTTGCCATCCGCCAAGCCAAATCGGAGGCAGATTACTTCTTTCTGCTGAGGCGTTAAGTCTCCCATCAGCTTTTCGAGATCTCGCTTCAGAGAAGAAGAGGTGGCGTAGTCTTCAGGAGACTGACCAGAGTCCTCTAACATGTCCCCCAGTTCTGTATCGTTGTTGTCGCCAACTCTGACATCCAAAGAAATTGGCTGGCGAGATTTCTCTAAATAGTCCCGCACCTGCTTGGGAGTCAGATCCAATTCTTCAGCGAGTTCGGCAATAGTTGCTGTTCTACCCTTCTTCTGGGCTAACTGTCTTTGAGCCTTCTTGATCTTGTTTAACTTCTCCGTGATATGAATCGGCAAGCGGATGGTGCGCCCTTTTTCGGCGATTGCTCTGGTAATTGCCTGACGAATCCACCAATAGGCGTAAGTGCTAAAACGATAGCCTTTAGTAGGGTCAAATTTTTCTACACCTCGCTGCATACCAATCGTGCCCTCTTGAATCAAGTCAAGAAGATCGAGGTTGCGCTTAAGATATTTTTTGGCAACGGATACTACCAGTCGCAGGTTAGCCTCTACCATTTTACGCTTAGCAGAATCACCAGATTCAATGGCAGTTAGTAATTCGCTAGGTTCAAGTTTGGCTGCTGTTGCCCACTCTACGGTAGTTGGTTCTCTGCCGAGTTCTTCGATTAAAGACTCTTTGACTTTAGTTAAAGCGATCGCCTTCTGCACTCTTTTGGAATAGAGAATCTCTTCCTCATGAGTCAGCAGAGGAACACGACCTATTTCTTTGAGATAGCTTCTAACTAAATCGTTAGATTTTTGTGCTGTTTTCATTACGCGATTTGCTTTTGAGATGTTGATTATGTAAAAGAAAATTCTTTAAGCTGTCATACCCATAACTTGTTCTTTATGAGAATATACTTATACTTTTGTAACAAAAGAGCTGCGCCGGAGCTGCGATCGCCGATCACTCTCGCTCTCTGGCTTCTCTACATCTTAGCTACAACCGCTGCCTTCAGTTCAAGATTCAGGTTTTTTTTGGAGAAACTGATAGTGTTTGTGTTCCTACTCACTAACTTCTACGATACACGATTTTTATGAACTTATGTAAAGTTTATGAAAAATTTTTGCTAGGCATAAATACTTGGTTTGTCTGTCAAAAAGCCAGCTATAGTGATGATATAGGTAAATCAGGCTGGAAAATGCAACACTGACAACAAAAAGGGGAAAGCGGCATTTTTTTATTTGTTTTACCTTGAGAAGAAAACTGATTAAAACATAATCGTAGCTGCTTGCTGTAAGCTGTGACTAACTAGTCTAGGGTTGTCTCGTATGGCAAAACCGCTTATTTGAGTTAGTTTTATGTAATATACTTAGGTTGGCGACTGACAGTGTGGGAATAAGTTTAGCGCTTGAACTTAGAATTAAATAATTCCGCTCGCTGGCTAACTGAGCTACTAGTTTCATTGCTTTGTTCTACCGCTTTACTTAAAATACTACTATGGGAGTTAGGCTCAGAAAGCTGTAAAAATAATTAAGCGTAAAATACAAGAACTCTTTATCTGAGCCAATTAGAATTTATGAATACACCTCAAGTAGCAGCTTGTGGTTCTTGGAAATCGCCTATAACCTCAGATTTAATAGTTTCTAAAACTATCGGCATTGGCAGTTTAGCAATCGAGCAAGAAAGTATTTATTGGCTTGAAAAAAGACCGCAAGAAAAGGGTCGAAACTTGCTAGTTGCCTTGGGAGGGAATGGGGAAGTGAAGAACTTTACTCCTGCACCATTAAGTGTTCGGAGCAAGATTCACGAATATGGTGGCGGTGCTTACGTAGTTGACCGAAACACCATTTACTTTTCTAACTATCAAGACGGCAGGATTTATCAGCAAGTAATAGGTACTCAACCATATCCCTTGACCGAGAAGCTAGAGCGGCGCTACGGAGACATGGTTGTAGATCGCCAGAGAAATCGTCTGATTTGCATCAGCGAAGACCATGCCCAAGTGGGAGAAGCCGAAACTACGATCATCACGATTAATATTAATACAGGAAGAATTCAGAATTTGATTGCCGGGGGTGACTTCTACTCTTCCCCTCGTCTTAGTCCTGACGGCAAATATTTAGCCTGGTTGAGCTGGAATCACCCTAATATGCCTTGGGAGAGTACCTATCTCTGGTTAGCGGAGTTAGACGAAGAAGGTTTGGTACTAGAGCCAAAGCTAATTGCAGGAGGACAGGCAGAATCAATCTGTGAGCCAAAGTGGGGGGATGACGGCACTCTTTACTTCGCTAGCGATCGCACTGACTGGTGGAATCTTTATCGGCGTAAACCTGACGGCAAAGTAGAAATTTTGCATCAGAGAGAGGCTGAGTTTGCCTATCCCCACTGGGTTTTTGGTTTATCTACTTATGCAGTAGTGGGAGACAAGATCGTCTGTGCCTATTCAGCCAACGGATCTTGGCATTTGGGCGCAATCAATCTCCAGACGCAAGAGTTTCAAGAAATTAAGACTCGCTATACCAATATCTCCGATCTCCAGGGTAGTAAAAATTTTGTGATTTTTATGGGAGGGTCTCCGACCGAAACGACGGCGGTAGTCAAATTAGATCTAGAGACGGAGCGAGAAAAAATACTGAGGCGTACAGGAGAACTGCAAATTGATCCAGGCTACTTATCATTACCAGAGGCGATCGCCTTTCCGACAGCGGATGATTTAATTGCCCATGCTTGGTACTATCCACCCCAAAATAAAGATTTTACTGCTCCTTCAGGAGAACTGCCGCCTTTGGTAGTCAAAAGTCATGGAGGCCCTACCGCAGCAGCGGTGGTAGATCTAAACTTGCGGATTCAATATTGGACTAGTCGCGGTTTTGGTTATTTAGACGTAAATTATGGCGGTAGCATCGGCTATGGTCGTCAATATCGTCAGCGACTAGAGGGTAAGTGGGGCATTGTTGATGTAGACGACTGTGTAAATGGCGCAAAGTATTTAGTTGATCGCGGTAGCGTCGATGGCGATCGCCTAGTGATTACGGGCAGCAGTGCGGGAGGCTATACAACCCTAGCGGCTTTGACTTTCCGCAATACATTTAAAGCAGGTGCTAGTTATTATGGGGTGAGCGATTTAGAAATTCTAGCTAAAGATACCCACAAATTTGAATCTCGTTACTTAGATGGCTTAGTGGGGAAATATCCTGAAGAGCGAGATATTTATCTAGAGCGATCGCCGATCTACTTTAGCGATTGTTTAGACTGTCCTGTGATATTTTTCCAGGGCTTAAAAGATAAGGTTGTGCCTCCCAACCAGGAGATGGGCGACGGGGTCGTGCGGCTGAACTCGATGAACTTGCGTCTCCAATGGGTCCAGCAGAACGAC
>JBCCNG010000069.1:0-11318 GCA_039025955.1 Cyanobacteria bacterium P01_C01_bin.72
AGATTGCGATCGCTTTGCCCCCAGCGACACCTGCGATCCTAAGTATGGTGAGCTTTTGCGAGAGGCGGTAGCTCAAGGAGTAGAAGTGTTGCCTTATCGTTTTGAAATTACTCCTCAAGGAATTAGTCTGCTAGGACTGGCTGATTTTTTGCCTTACGAAAAGGGCTGATTTTAATTAACTGCCCTAACTGCCCTAACTGCCCTAACTGCCCTAACTGTTGTTGTGCGAAATGCCAGAAAAATAACATTGCCCGATCAAAAAACCTTGTACTTGAATTGAAGAAAAGTCTTGAAAGATTTACAGATAAATAATTTTGACTTATTCAGCAAGCCCCAATTAATCTAAAAATTGACCGAGAAATCTCTTAAAATGACTGTGGCATAAGTCACACATAATTTCTGCAAATGATGCGTAAAGTTTTTTTTGGATTATTCTGGTTAATTCTCATAATATATACGACCCTTTTTCCCAATACATTCTCCACAACACAGCAGTCAGACTTCGATTTAATTATCAGGATGTCAACATTGGAGCTATCGGGAATTAATCCGCTGTTGACAACGATCTTCTACACCATGGGGATTTTACCCCTAGTTTATGCGTCCCTAATTTTATTCGACAATTCAGAAAAACAGATTTCGCCCTATCCTTTTTTTATTGCTTCCTTTGGACTAGGTGCGTTTGCTCTCATTCCTTATTTTGCTTTACGACAGTCAAATTCAGCTTGGCAAGGGCAAAAAAATCTTGGGCAGAAAATTCTTGACTCCCGTTTACTAGCGATCGCCTGCTCTGCTACCGTAGTGGTATTTTGGATCTGGGGTGCAACTCAGGGAAATTGGTCGGACTTCTGGATGCAGTGGCAATCAAGCCAGTTTGTTCACGTTATGACTATTGACTTTTGCGTCCTTAGCTTTCTATTTATGGCTATCTTGGGAGACGACATGAAGCGCCGTGGAGTTGATTCAGCCGTATTAAAAGTAAGCTCCTTTATCCCTTTGCTAGGAGCATTAATTTACTGGTGTTTTCGCCCCCAACTGCCCGTATCAGTCGATAGCACCGCAAGTGCATAACATCAACATTGATAAATTTTAAATGTTTAATGTTAACTGTTCAATGCTAAATGCTAAATGTTTAATGTTTAATGTTATTAGCGATCTCGTTTTTTAATTCGGGGATTGCTTCTACGCCTCACTCTCGTGGGAGTTTTGCCCCCCAGTTGGCGACTAACCTCGATAAATACATCCCTTTGGATGTAGGGATATTGCCCAATCCAGACATTTTTCTGCGGGAGGTAGGCATCAGAAATCTTATTAATCTGACTCAGATCTCGCTGATTAGATAGCAAGAGTAATTCCGCCGTCTGACCAGCTTTGATGCCTTTATAGATTCTTTGCAGGGGAGCCTGTACTTCGACTTCAAAACCAGTGCGATCGCCCAAAAGTAGGTTGATCCAGCGTTCACGATTTTCGATGATGACTAACTCTCCTCGTTGATTAACCGTTTCTTCTTCACCGATTAATTCTTCAGTTAGATAGACATCCAAAACCTTACCGCGCCAGAAGCCCGAATACTTAAATCGACGACTGGCTGAGTTACGCAGACTAGCTTGATATACGGGACACCATAGCCAGTACAAAGCGACAATTCCCCCCAACAGCAAGATCAAGGCTTCCCCTTGATTGCCAAGCGCCACGTCTAAGATGAGAATGACCACAACACCAACCACCGAAATCAAAACTCGGTTTAAAACATCAGACCATTTGCCCCAATAGTAGGCATACTGCTGACCAGTGGCAATTAAAGGAATCAACTGCTCGGTTTTTTCCCTAGTTAGAGGTTGAAGCATCGGAAATTAGTAATGTTTGATGAGGTTTGCTGGGATTTTACTTGGTTTGTTACGTCTATAATATTTTTTCTAAACCATAAACCAAAGAACTCAACTCCGTCACCTTGCGTATAGATAAAAGAACTCCAGGCATATAGCAAGAGCGATCGCTAGTATCGTGTCTGAGAGTATAAAGTTGTCCTGGTGCGCCAAACAACACTTCTTGGTGGGCAATTAATCCTGGTAGACGAATACTGTGAATCGGAATATTACTCTCTGCTGTTGCCCCTCTAGCACCCTCCATCGTCTCTTTTGACTCTACCTTGGGAGGATTAAAAGATTTACCCATTTCCGCCAGCATTTGCGCCATTTTAATCGCTGTACCGCTGGGGGCATCGGCTTTGCGATCGTGATGTAGCTCAATAATCTCTACATGATCAAAATACTGTGAGGCAGTGAGTGCCGCTTGCTGAAGTAAAACAACGCCAATAGAAAAATTAGGAATAATTAGCGTTCCTGTACTGGCTTTTTCCGCAAATTCCCTCAGATCTGCGAGCTGTTCCTCATTTAAGCCTGTTGTTCCCACCACAGGACGAACTCCATAGGCGATCGCACTACGAGTATTGTCATAAACACTATCAGGGTGGGTAAAATCTACCATCACCCCCTGCACTTTCTCCTGAGTCGCCAAAACCAAAACACTTTGCAAATCGTTTAAGATGGGTACTTCCAAAGCACCAATGCCCACAACTTCACCAATATCTTGTCCCAAATATTCGGGGTTTAAATCTACAGCACCGACTAACATCATATCTTCGGCTTGGGATACGGCTTTGATTACTTCCCGTCCCATCTGACCCAAAGCACCATTGACGACTACGGGAATCGGCGATTTATCTGTCATTTATCTTTTAGTTTGTCTTTACTTATTGCATACAAATCCTTAGAACCATAATTTTAAAACAGATTGAGGATTCAGATAAGCCAAAACTGAGCAAAAACCAAGAAATTACTTACTTTATCTGAAGCCGCTGTCCTCTGACTACCTACTACTTGCTACCTACTATCTACTACCCAATAGTAATCTTCAAGTCGGATTTGGGTAAGTTAGGATTGTGCAGCTTTCGCAAACGATCAATTAATTGGCGAGAAATTCTATTAGCCGCCACTAGATTAACAATCTACTACCAAACAAATTTTCAAGCTAGGCTCTTTCCTATGAATAAAGGTTCTAATTCTGGTAACTTCAAAACAGCAATGTTTGCCGATTGTCTTGCTAATAGTAAAGAAATCTTCCAGTTAATCGATCAGGTTTTTCCTCTAGATTCCTGTCGGCACTATGAAGTATTGCCTCTTAAACTAGAGGGTAGCAATTTAGTTTTGGGGATGTTGAATCCAGAGAAAGACGAGTCATTAAGATTTGCCAATTCCATCGCCAAAGTCTTTAAATACGATTTGGAAGTTCAGTTAATCGATTTACAAACTCACCAAATTATCCTCGCCAACTACCCCCAAAACTCGACCCAAGCCAACACACGACCACAAGATCAGAATAAAACCGTTATTGATACTAGCTTTAACCCTAATGCACCCCTTAAAGGTGTTAACCAAAGCCGACGAATAGATTCTGCGCCGACAATTATCTCCCAGACCGAAGATACACCTGCCGATCAACCCGATCTTATTTCTGAATTAGCTGATTTACCAGCAGATCTTGACTTTCTCAAAGATTTAGAGTTAACTCCCAAGGCTAAACCAGAGTCAACTAAAGCGAAAACTGATGCTAACGCCACGCTGTTTGAAATTCCCCCAGAATTTACGAATCAAAAACCGGCGGGCAATCTGGACGATAAAGCAACGATTATCGCCGAAAATCCACAAGATTTATTGGCTCAGGAAGCCGCTAAGGACAATCCCGATCTAGCTTTGGGAGAGGCTCAAATATCTCAGCTAATTGCCGAAACTATTGGTTTGACCGTTGAAAAAGAAGCCGAGCCAGAATCAGCTGACTTCTTACCAGGGCTTTCGTCTCAGCTGTCTTGGCAAAAACTATTGGAGAAAGCGTTTCAGCATCGGTCAGATTATATCAAATTAACTCGTCATAGCGATCGCGGCACTATTACTTCTCATCAGGATCATGGGGTTCAATCTACTCTCAATCCTGTTCCCCTGCCCATTTTCTGCTCTTTGCTTGATGAGATCAAACGGATGGCAAGACTGCCGCAAAAAACCTCTAGCCATCCCAAAAAGGTTGTCTTAGAAAGATTTTATGAACAGGAGCGTATTCTGCTGCGTCTGGAATTTAGTACTCAAAAAAAGCAAGAAGAAGTAGGCATTCAGATTTTACGAGGTCAAGCTTTAGAAATATATGAACAGCAGCAAATGGATCGAGTAAGCGATCAGGCTCTACAGCTTGCCAAGCAGCTAGAGAAGACTTTGAGAAGAATTCAAGCCTGTTTTGACTCGGCTGAGTTAACCAACCTCACTGAATTACAAACTGTTCACAGCAGAATCACGCACCAGCTAAGACTGCTTGATAGACGCCAATTGTAAGTGGAACAATTTTAATTTCAATCGAGGGTAAGCTGAGAAATTAGTCTGCTTAATTTTTAAACTATAATTCAATAATTTACCGTGAGTTCGGGTTAAGCTAAAGTGCTTATTTTATAGGGATTTTGAAATTAGCTTTTGGCAATCAATTGATCAATTTTTGAGTCTTAATAAATCATGGAAAGGCTGATAGCTACTATCACAGCTCGATTTTCTTCCCCCCAACTCAGGTTGATTTATTCTTGTTCAGGATAGACATAGGTGTTTCTCAGGGAAATATCATCTATCTTTGCCAAAATGCGGCTATATCGCAAAAAATTAAATCATTAAATCATTTAGGAGTAATCTTTTTTTTAGTAAAGATTAGACATATACTCTCGTTGATTAATTTAATCTGTAAACAAACCAAGTGTAAGTAAGGGAATTAGTTATCTGTGACTGAGATTGCAACCAACCAGCCAACCACATCGGATAATCTAGATTACGATATCGAGTCGGCGGTACTATCAAGATATCAAGAGGGCGCGAGACAGCAGCAGCCTAGTTTATGCTGTCCCACCGAGTACGAAGGCAACTATACGCAAAATTTACCAGAAGAAATTATTGCCAAAGATTATGGCTGTGGCGATCCTACCCGTTATGTTAATCAAGGAGAAACCGTCGTCGATTTGGGTTCAGGTGCAGGTAAAAATTGCTATATCCTAGCGCAGAAAGTTCAGGAGTCAGGCAAGATCATCGGCGTGGATTTTAACGATGAGATGCTAAATCTAGCGCGGAAATATCAGGGAGAAATGGCTGACAAGCTAGGCTATCGTAATACCGAGTTTGTTAAAGGTAAAATTCAGGACCTGAAACTACCTTTAGATACCTTAGAAAGATGGTTACAGAACAATCCCGTAACCTCAGTGGACAAAATTAGCGAGTATGAAGCAGAATGCGATCGCCTGAGACAGCAACAGCCCCTCATTGCCGATAATAGCGTTGATGTGGTGATTTCTAACTGTGTGCTTAATTTAGTGCGTCCCCAAGACAAAAAACAGCTATTTGGCGAGATCTTTCGGGTCTTAAAACGGGGAGGCAGAGCCATAATCTCCGATATCGTCTGCGATGAAGCACCCACCCCAAAGATTATGAATGACCCTGATCTGTGGAGTGGTTGTATCGCAGGAGCATTCCAAGAGGCTTCATTCTTAAAGATGTTTGAAGACGCAGGATTCTACGGCGTAGAAATTCTCAAGCGGGAATCAACTCCCTGGCAGGTAATTGACGGTGTTGAATTTCGTTCTATGACCGTTAGAGCCTATAAAGGCAAAGAAGGTGTCTGCTTAGAAAGAAAACAGTCTGTAGTCTACAAAGGTCCTTGGAAACAGGTCGTTGATGACGATGGTCACATTTTCTGCCGTGGTGAGCGCATGGCGGTATGTGATAAAACTTACAAGATTATGACTAGCTGCTGTAGCCCTTATAGTAGTGATGTAATTGGCATCGAACCCTACGAAAACATTCCTCTAGAAGAGGCGGCAGAATTTGCCTGCAAAACCAGAGCAATACGTCATGCTAGGGAAACCAAAGGTTCTGAATATAATCTGACTCAAGCCAGCAGTGATGACTGCTGTACTTCAGATGATTGTTGTTAATCAATTAACATAACAGTTGACAATTGATAATTGACAATCAAGATAGCGATAGCTAGCTATATAGTGGGCAAAGATTAAATTGAAAATGGTAAATACAGTCAATTCTTTGCCCACTAATCTTTAATTTACGATCGCCTCAATCATTTATAAACATAATAGTAGTTATTAGTAATCAGTAATTGTTTAATGTGGACTTTAGCCATTTTTTTAGCTACGGTTTTTCTGGCATATGCTAATGGTGCCAACGATAATTTTAAGGGGGTAGCAACTCTATTCGGCAGCAAAACTACCAACTACAAAATTGCCATCTGGTGGGCAACTGCCACTACTTTCGCCGGTTCTTTATGTTCTGTATTATTTGCCACCGCCCTGCTCAAAAGTTTTTCAGGTAAAGGTTTAGTGCCAGATGCGATCGCCGATACAGGTTCTTTTCATTTAGCCGTTGCTTTAGGGGCGGCAATCACGGTTATTTTAGCTACAGTAACGGGATTTCCTATTTCTACCACCCACGGCATTACGGGAGCGCTTACGGGAGCGGGATTAGCGGCAATTGGTACAGAATTAAATTTTGCCGCTTTAGGTAAATCGTATTTTATTCCCCTGCTTTTGAGTCCTCTAATTGCGATCGCACTGGGACTGAGCATATATAGCCTGCTGCATTACAGTCGAGGGGTGTTAGGTATCAAAGAAGCTTGGTGCGTCTGCGTGGGCAATAAACAAGAATTAGTTCCCGTTGGTAGCGAACAGCTATTTGCCCAGACTAGCGAACTCAGTATCGATACGATTGAAAATTGCGATCGCCAATATGTAGGTAATTTTCTTGGTATTGACAGTCAGAAACTAATCGATAGCTGTCATTTTCTTAGTGCGGGTGCGGTAAGCTTCGCCAGAGGTTTGAATGATACCCCCAAGATTGTAGCTTTGCTATTGACGGTAACGGCTTTTTCGATTCAGGGAGGAATGCTAGCAGTTGGCTTAGGTATGGCAGTCGGCGGCTTGTTGAATGCTCGAAAAGTTGCTCGGACGGTCAGCAAAAAAATTACAACCCTCAACCCTGGTAGGGGTTTGGCGGCGAATCTAGTCACAGCATTTCTGGTGATTTTTGCTAGCCGTATGGGTGTCCCCGTATCGACGACTCATGTTTCTGTCGGCTCTATTTTTGGCGTGGGGGTCGTTTCTAAAACCGCTCACATAGATGTGTTTTCTAAGGTCTTAAGTTCTTGGGTGTTAACCCTACCAATTGCGGCTCTGATTAGCGGTATTGCCTATTTAGCTTTCTAAACAGCTTAATGATATAGAGTATGACAAGATAGAGCATGAGTATATCAGCACCGCGTAACCCACCTGACCAAGCGATGAACCATTGATAATCAATAATTAAAATGCCGACGATAAAAACTTCTATCACTCCCTTTGCCAAAAAGATTAAATCCCCTCTTGCCAAAGATCAAATTACCGTCCTGCAAATAAATTTGGGTCGTAAATGTAACCTTGCCTGTGCCCATTGTCATGTAGAAGCTAGCCCTAGACGTACTGAGGAATTATCCCCTGAAGTATGCGCGCAAATCATTGAGCTAATTAACCGCTTTCCCCAAATCCAAACCGTGGATCTGACAGGAGGAGCGCCAGAAATGAACTATGGTTTCCGCCCCATAGTTGAAGCAGCAAGAGCCCAGGGTAAAGAGGTGATTGTTCGTTCTAATCTGACAATTTTCTTCGAGCCTGGATATGAGGATTTACCCGAGTATTTTGCCCAGCATCAACTTCGTGTTACAGCTTCTCTGCCCTGTTATCTAGAGGACAATGTTGATTCTCAAAGGGGTGCAGGAGTTTATAATGAATCGATTAAGGCAATTCAACGGCTCAATAAGCTAGGATACGGTTTAGATCCGAACCTAGTCATTGATTTGGTTTACAATCCGCCTCTGCCGACTAAACCAGATTTTTCCCTCACTCCCAATCAGCAAAAGCTGGAAAAAAGCTATAAAACATACCTCGCCGAACATTTTCAAATTCAGTTTAATCACTTATTTACAATTACCAATATTCCCATCGGTAGAACCAAACAGTTTTTAAAGCGTCGGCAGATTCATGATGATTATCTACAATTTCTCGCTGCCAACTACAATCCCGCAACTTTGAATAGCGTCATGTGTCGCAATGAGCTATCTATCGACTATTTGGGCAATGTCTACGACTGTGACTTTAATCAAATGGAAAATATTAGAGCAACAACACCCGATCAAGTAGCCAACACAGAACATCCTCTGACCGTGGCAAAACTATTATCAATGGGTAGCCTGGACATGATCCAAGAAATCAAAACAGCAAACTATTGCTATGGCTGTACTGCGGGAACGGGTTCTAGCTGCGGCGGCGCTCTTGTATGATAGATCATGCTTAAAAAGTTCGTCAGAAGCTCCGTCCAGTTATCGTGCCAACTCCGCAAACTGTTTAGGCAACCCAAATTTGCTGTCCTCACAATTGCAGCTTTGGGGATTGTCTTGCTCTGTATCTTTACTCCCCTAAGAGCAGTATTTGATCCTTTTTTGTTCAAGGACTTTATTGAGCAATACGAAAGCTATGTAGAAATTATCTTTATTGCGATCTACATTGTCTTAACAGTTATTGGTGTTCCTGGTACAGTTCTAACCATTGTGGGTGGCAGTCTTTTTGGGATCTGGTACGGTACGCTGATCTCTATTGTGAGTGCTACTCTGGGGGCGCTATGCGCCTTTTGGACAGCTCGCTATCTCTTTCGCGATTTAGCCCAACGTCGTTTTAGTCAAAGTAAAAAGCTAACTCAGTTTCAAGCAGCCGTTTTAAAGCAGCCGTTTTATTTTGTGCTGACTACTCGTTTAATTCCCATCTCTCCCTACAATCTGGTCAATTATCTTTTTGGTTTGACCTCAATTAACTGGCTAGACTATACTTGGGCAACTTTTATTGGCGTTATTCCTGGTAGTTTTGCCTATAGCTGGATTGGTAAAAGTGGCGATATGGTCATGAAAGGAGGCGATCGCCTTTCGTTATTTTTAGCTTTATCTTTTTTGGCGTTATTATCTGTTATCCCTCTGCTCAGTAAGCGAGTGTAATGGAATCCAAATAGTTTATTATATCGTACTAAACTAAAAACAGCATTTTAGGTAATCAAAGCATTATTGAGAACGTTGTACATTTTAAGTAATGTAAATTACATTTTTGCTTGAGCAGTTCTAAACCTAAGTATCACCACGAAATTATCAAACTCAGACACAACAAAGGTTTGGTTAGTTAGAGCATAAACTTTTTCAAGATATATTCCCGTGAATATCATAAGCTGCAATTTTCAATTGTTTGTGGCTGATTAGTCCTGGTTATTAGTAAAATCAAAGAATTTTAAAAAAAATAGTGTATTCGAGTTGTGGTAGTGCATATCTGATAAGATTCAACCCTATTATAAATTGCAATATTATCGAGGGGATTGAAAAGATGGGCAGAGGTAGCGGTAGCAGACTTTCTAGAGGGGGTAGTGCGGAATTTGACTCAAGCGTCAGCTTCGACATATTTGAGCTAAGAGCAGATGGAGAAACACCAACTACTTTTGATGATGCAATTGAAAATTTTACAGCTTCCTTTAGCCAAAATGTTGTAGAAGAAGAATTTATCTTCAACTTTGGTGGCGCGGAGACTAGGTTAACTGACGTCAGCATTCCTGTACTCGATCTGGAACCAAGATTTATTGCAGCAGGACAGTTGGTGACGCTTAATGGCAATCCAGTCTTAGAGTCTACAAACTTTAACGACTTTAGTAACCCTCCTAACTTTGAGGAACTAACAACAGATGTAGACAGGATTGAATACAGTTTTGTCAGTAACGATAATGAGCTAGCTGATGCAGGGCTGGCGGAAGTCACCTTGTTCGCAGAAGATACAGAACCCGACACACCAGGATTTCAAGTTTTAGTTTTTACTGGAGAACAAGATCCTGTTACTTTGCAGCCAATCTTTGACACCATTACTATTGATGACAATGCCGCTATTTCTAGCATTGAATACATTATCGAAAATGGTATATTCGATATTACTAATCAAGTTCGTGTTAGTGCAGTTAATGCCAACGATCCAAGTCAAATTGTTTCTCTAGAAAGGTTCGTAGGTACTCCAGAAAGTTTTGGGAGTGAGGAGGAATCAGGAGCAATCGATCCCATTGCAGTGGACGATACCGCTACTACTCCAGAAGATACAGCCGTTGAGATTGATGTTTTAGACAATGATAATGTCGGCAGCATTGAATCGGTGGGGATTTCTGTCTTTGGTGGTTCAATCGTCCAAAATGGCGACCTGCTAGAGTATACTCCTCCTGCGGGCTTCACAGGACAAGATTTTTTCCAATACACGATTGATAATCTTGGAGAGCAAGATTCGGCCATAGTAACGGTTAATGTGACGGAGGCAGGAGCGCCCGTTGTCCCAATGACCCCTGTAACTCCCGAACCGCCAACGGAAATGCCTACTGAACCATCTTTGCTGGATGGTGATGATGTTATCAATGGTAATGACGACGATAATACTTTGCTAGGTGGCGAGGGGAATAATATCCTGTACGGTTTTGGTGGCGATGATGTCTTGCGGACTGGCAGCGGTTCGGATAATCTTCAGGGAGATGGCGGCAATGATAATTTAGCTGCTGGTGGCGGTAACGATATTATTACTGGCGGTGCTGGTAATGACACGATTGATGGTGGTGCTGGCAATGACACGATCGATGGTGGTGGTCAAGATGATTTGATCTTTGGCGGTAGTGGCGATGACCTAATCAATGGCGGTAACGGTGACGACATCCTTAACGGCGATGCGGGGAATGATGTCCTGGTTGGTGACGGCGGTAGCGATATCTTTGTGCTTAATACACTAGGCGGCACGGACATAATCCGCGACTTCAACTTTAGTCGAGATACCCTTGGTCTAAGCAACGGTATTACTTTCGACCAGATTGATATTTCTCAGGGCAACGGCGCAGCAATTATTAGCTTTGATGGTCAAGCGATCGCCTCGGTCTCTGGCGCAACTCCCGACCAGCTAGACGAGAGCAAGTTCGCTGTTATCTAAGCCTGATAAAATCCTGGTGGCACACACTAATATCTTGCTTCTTTTCCTCATAGTAGAGATTATTCTGCCTACCCGATAAATAATGAATTGAGGACATGCGATCGCACTCAGCCTATCAAACAAACTCTGATCGAGAGGGTTGGGAGATCAAAATCAAATTATCCGCAACATAGTGCTATCTACCATCATGAATCAATCACCATCTCGCCTAATC
>JBCCNG010000070.1:0-11311 GCA_039025955.1 Cyanobacteria bacterium P01_C01_bin.72
AAGCATTTTTCAATAATTTATTATTGTGCCTAGAAAAAGAAGTAATCGTCGAAAAACCAAAAAATACTTTTGTCCTCATTGCGAAGAGCGATTATGGAGACTGGGAAACAGCAAACATCACCTTTTTTATCAAAACGCTGAGGAAATCAGAAGCAATACGGGCATAACTTTGAAGAAGGCTAAATTACTTTTGCTGCAAAGCCCAACATACTTAGATCGGCATAAGTGGATCGAAGAATTTTGCTGTCCCAGTCATGGAATAATGTGGTTGCTAATTTCGGTTACAGAGGATAACTATGAATATAGATTAGCTCAGGAAGAAGACTGGTTAAAAACAAACAAAACTACAGATCCAGAAAATCCCAATCCTTCTGTTAGTGAATTTACTCTCAGGATGAGCAGAAAACCCAGTGCTGGTTAATTCTGTGCTGATCCTGCGATCGCCTTTCCCCTCCAATCCGATTAATTAAACTCATAAGCCTTCAAGCTATCAATCATCCCACAGGACTTATCAAACAAAAGCTCAATCTTGCCCGTATCACCGTGTCTAGCCTTAGCCAGTATCAACTCTAGAATGTTCTCCCACACTGAATCAGGGTAGTAATACTCATCCCTGTAGGCAAAGATGATATTATCCGCCACCATCTCTAGAATCCCTGACTGAGATAGATCGGACATCATCGGGCGTTTGTCCTGTCGCTGTTCGACTCCTCTTGATACCTGGGACAAAGCGAGGATAGGTGCGTCGAGTTCTCCTGCTAGTTTGTAGAGCGATCGCGCCACATCTCCCAAGTCATAACTACGATTACCAGAAGCCTTTTCCCCTGCCATCATCTGTAGATAGTCCACCACTACTAGACCCAAACTACCTTCTCTGGCTTTTATCCTGCGACATTCTGAAGCAATGCCAGCAACACTAATACCGCGATTATCGTTGATAAAGATAGGAAGATCGGCACAAATACTCATGATTTTGACAATCGAATCTATCTCTTGCTGATTGAGGCTGATTTTCCCTGCTCTTTGCTTTCTCAAGCGATCGCCTCTGATTTTGGTCAAATTATGATGAGCGTAGCAATGAAATTCTGAGATTAAACTCCAGAGACGATACTGTAATTGTTTTTTGGTCATTTCTAAAGAGAAATAAACCGCAGGTAGCTTATGCTGGGTTGCCATCTGCAAAGTAAAGTAATTGGCGATCGCGCTCTTGCCCATCGACGGACGACCAGCCAAGATCGTCATCGTTCCAGGCTCAAAACCCACCATCAGGTCATCTAAATCATACAAACCTGATTCATAGATAGGATTATTGTTTTCTAATTCATTAAAGCAAGCAGCGGATATGTCAGCAGTGCTATCTGTTTCTGAGTTCATTTTCAAATCGCCAACTTGAAAAACCTTTTTCTGACTGTCATTGATAACATCCTCTAATTCTGACAGATTATCATAGCCAAGTTCGACAATTTCATGACCAGAGGTGATTAACTGCCGTCGGACATACTTCTCGTTGACGAGTTCGGCATAACGATCAATATTGACAGCGGAAACGGTGCGGTTAAGCAACTGCGCTAGTCTAGGCAAACCACCGACTTTAACTAATAAATTACGGTCGTCTAAGTAAGCAGTGATAGCCATCAAATCAGTCGGTTTCTGTTGACGGTAGAGACTCACAGCAGCGCGATAAATTTCTTGGTGAGTCTGAAGATAGAAAGCCTCGACTTTTAAATCTGGTTCTACCCTAGACATCGCCATTGAATCGAACAGGATACCGCCTAAAATTGCCTCTTCTGCCTCGATATTTGCTGGTATGGGCTGATTATTCATTTTCCAAACCCTCCTCGCCAATTTCAGGATTTTCCTGCTGTCTGTTGCGAAGAAACTCTTCAGCCTCCCGTATCATTCTTGCTGTTCTTGCTTCGGGATCTGGTTCATCTAGCTCTTGCTTTCTTTGGCGTTCGGCATCAAGTTTCTTCCTCTCTAAATTCCATTCCTCCTGCTTTCTTCTGGCTTCAGAAATCGCCTCTCGACGCTGTTGAGCGGGACTTTTTCTCAACTCTCGTTCGGGTGGATTGTCTAGCAGCCTGTTAAATTCAGCTTCTTTTTGCTGATATTCTTCTGAGTTAACTTCTTTAGGCTCTGGCTCATCTACTGGCTGATTGATTCCTCTTTGCTTTTGAAATTCAGCGATCGCCCGTTGAACTTGCGAAGGGTTGAGTGTCCCTAATTTATTCCCTTGCCTCGTAGGTTTTTTGCTTTCACTAATCTTTTCTTCTTGATAATTCCTGTAGTAGATCTCCCATCTATTTTCTTTGGCTTTAGTTTTGCTGGCTAACCATGCTTCGAGATCGTTAATTGGCTTCTCTAGGTTCTCCGTCTTCTTCCGAACAAAATTGAAAAAATTTTCGCGCTCGCCTTCTGAGAGAGTCTTTTTAAAGTCTGTATAAGTCTGAAGAGTCTGAAGAGATTTTGAAACTTTACTGGGTAAAGGTTTCAGCCTTCGTGACTCCGAATTTCCGAACTCGGACTCCGAAATCTCGGACTGTGACTCCGAATTTCCGAACTCGGACTCCGAAATCTCGGACTGTGACTCCGAATTTCCGAACTCGGACTCCGAAATCTCGGACTCAATAGTAGATGCTTGTTGAGAATAATCTGAAGCCTTTGATATAAGAGAGGTTTGGAGATTGACTACTTTAGTTACTCCGTCCCGAAAATCGAACAGTCCAAGTTTTTGGAATTTAGCTTTAGCGGAAAAATAGGTAGTCTTTTTGATTTTGCATTTAAGCATCAACTCCGCAGGAAGGAATTTAGCTCCGCGATCGCCAAAAGGATCGAGACTGACTAAATAACACCAGATGCGCCATTCCGCAGCAGTAAGGTTAATTTCTAGTAGCCGATCTCTTACACCAGGGGTAAGTCTGAAAAAGGTAGTTTCTTGAGAAGGTTGGCGTTTCATTGTTTCACCTCCTCAGCAGTAACGTTTACATCAAAAACCAGACAAGCAGCTTCAATATCAGGTAGTTTAGATAGCTCGCTGCGCCTACCAAATAAATGAATCTTCTTTCGATGCTCTGGATAAAAGGCTGAGTAGACTAATATCTGACCTAATGCTGCTTTCCAGTCAGTAATTCGTTTAACCTCGATAATCTCGTCATCGGTTAATAAATCAATTCTTCCTGCTGATGTAGAAATTTCCGTTAGTCCACCTAGCTGTTTTTTTAGTCTGTTGCGTATCTGAGCTTCCGCATTGTCGTAATCTTTAATCTTGAAATATTTTGGGATGACATCAATTTCTTGAAACTTAGCGATCGCTCGATAAAACGTAGCTCTGGAGCAGTCACACTTACTCATTACATCTAGAGAATCAATATCCCGATAGCGATCACCCCAAGGGTCAATTTCTACTAGGTAACTCCAGATTCTCCATTCGGCTGCGGTTAGTCTGGCGCGTCTCAGTGCAGCAGTTACATCAGAAATTAGAGGGTAAAACTTTCCCTGAATCTTAGTTTGTGGCATAATTTAAACGTGATAAGAAAATTTCATAGCAAAGCGACCCACCATCTCGATAGAGAAGGCGGTTAGTGAGCAAGCAAAGAGCAGTTGTCTGAGGTGTCAAATTCAGGGCGACTGTTTTTCGCTTATATAGGGGTATTGTAGAACGATCGCGGTAGATAAATCAGATTTACCCCCAGGATTTTTTAGAATTTATGGCTGGCAACCGAATTTTTGTAGCGTTTTCTGGCATTTTGGTAATAGTCTGCCACTAATAACTGCTAAAATTCGGCTGTTTTTTACGGCGAATCGACAATTTTGTAACATATGTTTACACAATTGAAGTTAAACGAAGCTGGATAAGAATAGAGCATTTGATCGATTTAGCTGTCTTAATACATAAGTAATCTAGATTACATTCCGCTAGATGACAATCAAGCCGAAGCGATGCCTTTGGCTAGCTTCGCAATCGCCAATCTTGAGTTAGAAATTCCCACGGTGATAGTCAGCTTTCTATTTGACGTAAGTAGCCAAACTCAGATATGCTCCTTTAATCTCTTTGCGTGATTATTTAGGTGGCAAATTAAATAACTGGCGGTCAATTGGTTTATCTAAAAAACTATCCAAGCCTTCCATAACCGAATGTTCTAAATTAGGATTTTGATGCATCTGACTAATTAGATAAGCACCCAGCAAAATTTTCTTTCTCGTATCCTGCTTTCTTTTTTTGGCATAGTCTTTAGCCAATTCCTCCTCTAGGGAATTAATCTTTTGTTCTCGTCGAGTTATCTCAGCCATCGTTTAAAGAATTGATAAATATACTAATGATTTAATTGAAGTAAAAATAAATATATAGAGTAAAAGCTACTGAATAAATGTTTGGCTTCAATGTTTAGCTGATGTCTAGGTTAACTTAGGTTTGAGCCTTTCGCGCAGAGAAAGGCGCACTTACAAGTCCTACGGACTCTCCAGTGCTTATCGTCATCCAAAGTTAATCTCATTTTTCAGACAGTGGCTCTCTACAGTTGCAGTATTAAAAATATCAAAAGAGGTCAAGGAGCATCCTCTGTAGCTAAGGCTGCTTATAATTCCCGCAGTAGATTAGAAGATACTCGAACTGACAATTTGTATGACTACTCACGCAAACAAGACTTAGGCTTTTCGGAAATAATTGCTCCTGAAAACGCTCCAGCTTGGGTCAAAGATAGACAGCAACTATGGGCAAAGACCGAGCTGGCTAATAAGCGAAGAGATGCGAGAACTGCTAAGGAAATATTAGTAGCTTTACCCAGAGAATTAGATATTAACGAACAGTTGAGTTTAGTCCGTAAATTTGTAGCCAAAAATCTTACTCCTTTAGGGGTAATAGCTGATGTTAATGCCCACGAACTAGACCCCAGTATTTTACCCAAACAGGAGCGAGAAAACTGGAATCCTCACTGCCATATTCTGATTAATACCCAACACCTAGCTGATGGTGAATTCGGTCAGAAAATTACCCAACTTAACAACCGAAGTTTTGTGCTTGACCTGAGAGAGTCCTGGGCAGATTTAGTCAACGAACGTCTCGAAGCCATTGGCTCATCTGATAGGGTAGACCATCGTAGTAATCGGGCAAGAGGTATTGATCGCCTGCCACAGATTCATCTCGGTCATCGAGTTTGCTCGCTGAAGAAAAAAGGCATTGCTACCGATAGGGGCGCACGCTATCAAGAAATCGAACAACGCAACCAAGAAATAAAAACCATTACCCTCTCTGTTAGCGAGGCAATTAGGATAGCTCGCTTAAAGAAGCAACAAGCAGCAGAGCTGGCTCACCAAAGAAAAAAAGCTCTATTACAGTTAACCCCAACTCAACCCGCGATCTCCACAGACAAAACCCAGAATCATCCAGATATTACCCAGGAACATCACAGACCAAGCCACCAACCTAACCAGCCCCGTTACATATCGGGATTAGACGTGGTGAAAAACTCCCTGCCCGAACAAATGAAAGCAATGATTGCCGACAAGCAACAGCAGAAACAGAAATCACCAAAACCATGGTGGCAGAAAGCAACAGATTTTGTTTTAGGTAGGGAAGATAGCGTGAAACCTTCACCTAAAAATCAAGCGTCTCAAGTTCAACCCACTAGTCCCTTAGAAAGATTAGCTCAAAATTCAACCCGTCAGTCGAGCCAAAAGCAAAGGGTCGAGTCAAACTCAAGGCGCGTACACCAGCCTCAACCTCAAACCAAAGAACAGATCCGAGAATTGGCGAGTGCCTTAATCGAGCAGATAAACAATTGGCGTGAAGTAAATCAACAGCTAAGAACTACCATGGCAAGATTAGCCGTGTCCGTCGAGCCAGATCGGATAAGAATTTTAGCGAGGGACATCAAAGGTAATATCAGCCAGCAGTCCAAGCTAACTCTAATTAGAGGTAGTTCGGGTTCTGGTTGGCAGCTCACAAGATACGAACTCAGGAATTATCAAAGAAGAAAACTATTGCAGGTCTTAAAACAAGTCGAGCAAACCAAATCAAAGATTAAAGCTCAAGCAACAAAAGCTTCAGCTCAACGCCAGAGTAAAAAACAAGAGTCCCCCAGCTCGACCAAAAACGATAGGAGTATGAGTCGCTATCTACACTCGCCTTCAGATAATCAACAGAACAAGCCAACACCTAAGCCAAACAAGCCCAGGAGTAAAGGTTTTGAGCTATAGCTATCGGTTACAGGACTAAACTAAATCTATTCCATCAATGCCGTAACTAAACCCTGTAAGATTCAACTAAATGTATTGACTATAAATAGCCAAGACTACCTTAAACGTGATTTGTGTCACGGCTAATCTGGTTCATGTCTATTACAAACTAGTAATAGATTGAACAACTCACAGATTATGGCAAAGCAGGATAAGAAAGTAACTGGCTACATACCCCCCGAACTAAACCAACGCTTCGAGGAGTGGATGAAGGAAAATTCAATCCGTTCGGCATCTCAAGGGGTGTGGCTGATTATGGAACATTATCTGACGGGGAAAAAACCCCTACCGCTAATCGAACAAGAGGTGGTAGACCAGTATCAAATCGTTCAAGACTTGGTAGCTAGAGTAACGGAACTAGAGCAAGCCAGTAAAGCGGTGGTTGACTCAATGTATTCTGCTGGAGCTAAACAGCTTGCGCCCTATTGCCAGAGTAGTAGCGAACCCCCAACCGAACTAGTCGAGATTGAATATTCCCCAGGGGAGGCTGCTAAAGGATTAACCAAAACCGAACTGAGTCGCAAAATTGGCTTGAGTGTAAGTCAGGTAAACAGTTTTGCCCAGAAACATAGCGTATCGGCAGAAGAATATCTCTTGATGGTGACACACTGGCAAGCAGGCAGTGGCGAGCGTCCTCGATATTTCCCTGCGAAAGCCTTGATGGAAACCAGAGAAATTATGGCGGAAACTGCCCAAATCAAAAGCAAAATGTTTAGTACGCCAGTAGAATAATCAAATATTTACGTTCTGACTCTAGAACTGTCTTTACAAATTACTAAATACATCTTGGCTCAATGCCTATATAATCTTGAAGACTAAGATTATATCTTTAATGATATATGTGTTTGATGATAAGGTAGGCTATGAGTTGGATTGTTGAATTTCATCCACTGTTTGCTGAGGAGTATCAGGAATTAAATGAAGCTGTACAGGACAGATTACTAGAGGAAGTGACGATGCTGGAAGAATTTGGCTCTCAGCTTGGTAGACCGATAGTAGACACCCTTAATAATTCTAAGCATCGCAATATGAAAGAACTGCGGTTTAATGCAGATAAAGGTGTCTGGCGTATAGCCTTCGCTTTCGACCCAGAAAGAAAAGCAATTTTATTAGTTGCGGGAGACAAATCAGGAGGTAGTCAGAAACGCTTTTACAAACAGTTAATTAAGAAAGCCGATGAACGCTTTAGCGATCACCTACAAAGATTGAAGGAGGACAAAGCATGAGTAAAGGGAAAATTTTACAAGATATCTGGGACAATCTGCCCGAAGAACGACGAAAGGGTATTGAAGCCCGCGCTGCCGATAGAATAGAAGCCTATCGGAGTTTACAAGCATTACGCAGTGCAGCAGGACTAACTCAAGCCAAGGTATCAGAAGCACTCTGTATGTCTCAGGGCAACGTTTCGCGACTGGAGAAAAATTCCGATATGCTGCTTTCTACCCTGCAAAAATATGTTGAAGCTATCGGCGGTAAATTGAATTTGACGGTAGAACTACCAAACAAACCTCCTATTGCCCTGACAGGCTTTGGCGATCTAATCGAGCATTCCTCTACCGACACAGAACACCATCCGTAATAAGAGTAAGAATCATTTTCGTACATGTACGGGTTTCTTGCTATTATTCTCGACTTGAAGGAGCGCCGAAATAAGCCGAGCGATTAGCGAGACATACCAAGTGGAAGGCACTTGCAGATTTAAGAATTATTGGCTGTTGGAGTAGAGCGATCGCGTTGTTGCTACTTAATGTAAAATATCTGCTCTTTTTGTTACTTAACTCCTAGAAAACATGATTGAATTATTTTTGAATATGGAAAAACTTTCTATTCTCTGTTGAGGTTAATTAATCGTGACACTTGAAGATACTTGGCGACAAAAAAGCGATCGAGAGTTGGAGGTTGCAGCAAACCACCTAATCTTCCAGACCTAATCTTTTTTTATTTTTATTCTATGGGAGTAATAGGAACAATAGCTTATCATCAGATGCGACAGAATGATACTTGAAACTTCAAAAATAATAGTATTCAATCAATTATTTCAGTAAATAAATAAAAAAGGGGGACGAACCCCCAACAGAAACGACTCAACGCACCACAGGCACAGAGATAAACCAGAGACAGAACACTAGCCAGGACGCACCCACACCACACAGCCCACCAACCGCGAGACAACGAAGGCAAAGGCAGCAGCACGAGAACGCGAGGCAAAACCACACCAACAGACAGAGCCAGAGAAGGAACGGGAAGAAGAACGCAGCAGCCAAGAACAGCAACCACGAGACAAAGCCAGACCAACCACACGACGGAAAGGAACAGAAACGCGACGAACAGAAGAACGAGAACGAACGGAAAAATCCCCAAAGGAGAAACAACAGTTTTTGGGTGGCACGGGCGTAGGCGTGTCATAGGGGTTAGATAGCCTTTGTATTTTTAAAAATAAACTTGCTGACTCCTTGACGTGCCGTATGGGGTCTGGGGTTTCCCCAGTTAAGCAACCGAGCGTAGCGAGTCATTATTTAGCCCGTTGCCATAATGGGAATGCTGTGTGACGTATACCTCACCGATCAACCAAGTTCCCCAGAGGGGCGGAGGGGGAAATCAATAAAACCGCGTAGCGACAGTAAATTTTGCATATCCTTCTTAGTCTGAGAAATACAAGTTTGTAGAGCGCAAGTTAAATAAAACGATCACAGATTCAATTGAGAAAATTATAAGTTAATTTGAGATTTTTCTATACTCTTATCTAATTTTGCTGCAACACAACCAAGAAAAACCATGTTTTCCAAAATTTCCGAACGTCATTTACACAAAATCAGATGGATACTGACTGTTGGTTGGCTGATATTGATTGCTTCGTTATTTTACGATCCTATTTCTGTTCGATTGACCGCAACTAATGCTTTTTTTGGTTCGACAGCAGCCAAAACTTGTTTTGAGTTTCAAGGTGAATGCTACCCCCAAGAAGCTTATCCCATGGGAGCGAGAATATTTTGGGGAATGATTGTTCCTAGTTCAATTTTAATACTGCTGATTTTTGGGCATGAAGCGTGGCGACGTATTTGTCCTCTATCATTTTTATCTCAAATTCCTAGAGCCTTAAAATGGCAAGCCAAACGAACGATTTCTGAAAATTCTTGGCTCGGACGCAATCATTTATACTTTCAGTTTAGTTTGTTATTTATCGGTCTGAATATTCGTTTGTTATTAGTCAATTCAGATCGTTTTTTATTAGGTATTTTTTTAATCTTAACTATTCTTTCTGCTATTACTGTGGGATTTCTTTACGGAGGAAAAACATGGTGCAACTATTTTTGTCCCATGGCACCAGTACAAATGATATACAGCGAACCCAGTGGTTTGTTAGGCTCTATAGCCCATACAGCGAAACCCCAAACAATCACTCAGTCTATGTGTCGAACTATAGACTTTGAAGGTCGAGAAAAAAGTGCCTGTGTCGGCTGTAAATCTAACTGCATGGATATCGATGCCGAGCATTCTTACTGGGAAAATATCAAGGGAGGAGATCGCAGATTAATCTATTATGCTTATGTCGGATTGGCGATCGCTTTTTATGTTTACTTTGGCTTGTATTCTGGTAATTGGCACTTTCTCTCTGGTGCTGTTTGGCAAGAAACCAATCAATTAGATACTTTATTCGCACCTGGATTTTATCTTAATGATAAAGCGATCGCTATTCCTAAAATAATTGCCGTTCCCCTCACTTTAACTGTTTTTTCGACCTTTACTTATTTCCTCGGTTTGAGGTTAGAAAAATCTTACCGTCACTATCGCAAACGCCAGAGACAGTCATTTTCTCTCGAACAATTACGCCATCATACTTTTTCTCTCGCTACGTTTATCGCATTTAACAGCATCTTCTTTTTAGGCATTTATCCCACTTTAGGCTGGTTTCCAGAAATCATCCGCAATCTAACTAGCTGGATGGCGATCGCTTTATCTAGTCTCTGGTTGGCAAAAGCCTGGAATCGCAATGCAGAGAAATATACCCGCGAACGTAACGGACACCTGTTGCGCCGTCAATTGAGAAAACTAACAATCGATTGTTCCGACTATTTAGACGGTCGTTCTTTAGAGGACTTAAATGCTGATGAATTAAATGCTTTAGCGATCGTCATGCCTAATTTAATCGGTCAATATGGCATCAAAATTTATGAGGGAATGTTAGAAGATGCCTTAGAGCAAAAAAGTACAAATATTATTAGTAGCTTGCGAGAATTCCAAAGTTTGAGAAAGCAATTAAATATTAGCGATACCGAACATTACGGCATTTTAGAACAATTGCAGGAACACAAACCCCAACTCTTCATTCACAGTAAATTTGTCGTTGTTGGACACGACGATTTAACCGTAATTAGACCCGTCAAACCACAAAACCAGAGCGACGAGACGATTGTTCGTCCTAACCGATCTAAACCTTAATTAAAGCGATAAATATCCCATTAAAAAAATTACATCAACACACATTACTAAAAACTAATTGAGAAAAAAAATGTTACAAATTAATGTTGTTAATTATCAAACAGGCGAATTTAAGCAAAAAACTTTTCAACCCAACAGCCAAGCTAAATTAGAATGGTTAGTCGGTCGCAGAGCAGATTGCGATCTTATTCTAACCAGTCCTGAAATTAGTCGCGCACATGGCAAATTTTTGTGGAAAGAAAACAGCTATTACTTTATCGATCTCGGCAGTACGGATGGTTCTAAAATTAATAGTCAAGATTTAGATGCAGATTGTTATTATCCAATCAAGGAAAACGATCTGATTTTAATTGGTAATTTTGTTTTAGCAATTGAAAAAATGGATGCCAAGATTGCTAGCGAAGAACCAGATTATAGCCAGGCAACAATTTCAAACAGATTTCCCCAATGGAATTCTGAAGATTTGCAGGTAAGATGCCAACAAATTATTGACGAAACTCCCGATGTCAAAACTTTTCGTTTTGTTGCGGATCCCCCCGTATCCTTTGCTTACGAACCAGGTCAGTTTGTCAGTCTCGAATTAGAAATTGGAGGAAAAAAGGTAGTTCGTTCTTATTCTATTTCTTCTACGCCATCT
>JBCCNG010000071.1:0-11139 GCA_039025955.1 Cyanobacteria bacterium P01_C01_bin.72
ACCACTTATGTAACGCTTGATATGTTTGAATCCTGCTTCTTTACGAAATACTTGGCGATACTGTTTAAGGAATTTTGCTACTGTTTTGGGAATTCCAACTAGAGGAAGCATCTTTTTCTTTTTGTTCTCTTCCGTTAGTTTATCATTTTGTCTCTAACCTTCCAAGTCGTGTTTTTTACCGCCTATCTAGGTTCAAATCAGCAAAAATGGGCGGAATGTGATGCCAGCGAGCTAGTTAAACAGACGCAGTTAAATTCGACAATTCTGATCGATCAAGGAACGGAGGATCAGTTCTACAAACAGGGACAATTGTTGCCTGAAAAGTTTCAACAAGCCTGTGCGAAAGCGGGACAAAAACTAAATTTACGTTGGCAGACAGGATAAGATCACAGCTACTTTTCCATAAGTAGTTTTATAAAGGATCACATACAGCATCATGCTGCATATTTAATTGAACATTGAACATTAAGCATTGAACATTTTTGAATATTTCCAAATTTCTAATGTCTAAATTTATAACTTTTAAGCCCATCGGTACAATTTTGCAAGAAGCTGATCTGATTACTTCTCCTCAATTAGAAGTTGCCTTAAGAGATCAATCTTATTATGAAGGTATGCGCCTGGGAGAAATATTGGCTTTAAGAGGTTGGATTAAGCAGGATACTGCTGATTTCTTTGTTCAGGATTGGTTTAAACTAATCAACCGTCGCATAGATCACCCAATTGGTTTTTACTTAAATAAAGCAGGATTATTAAGCGATTCGGATATTCAAATCATACTCCAAGAACAGCATCTAAACTCGCTACGTTTTGGTGATACTGCAATTAAACAAGGCTTGCTTAAACCCAGCACGCTTAATTTCTTTTTAAGAAATTTATTTCCGTCTCAGGTTAATTATACGGACAAAATATTGACAGAAGCTGAGCAGAAATCGAAGGATATTATTACTAACGATGATATTGCTTATTGGGTAACTATGAGTTCTGCAAAATTAACTTGTCCATAAATGCATTAGAGATAAATTATTAATCGTTGATCAACTTTTTAAAGATCGAGGTCATTATTATGATTGCGACCTATTTTTTTGTTTCTGTATCAACATCAATATCCGTCGTCGTTACTTCGATAATGTTAGCTTGATTAGATTCGCTAAAGTTAGAACTATTATTTGTTTCTGCTTCTAACACTTCGGCAACTTCGACTGTTTCTAATGAATCTAGCGGGGATGCTGGTGCAGCTTGGGGAGGAGAAATCTCTGGCGCTGAGGCGACCTCTGTTGTTGCTTCTGGAATATCTTCTATTTTAGTTTTGGTATCAGTTTCAGTATCGATAGGAACAGCAGGAGCAGTGGAAGTATTAATGTTGCTAATATTGTCATCGTCTGCAGTATCTGCTGGCGGCGCATCAATTTTTTCCGCCGAGGATTCGGCAACGGTAGGTTCGGTAACTGGTGAATCTACAGACTCAGGTAATTTATTAGGTAGGGGCGCAGCAGACGGGGAATCCACCACAGGAGTAGTGTTGGTACTATCTTCAACCTTGTCTTGAGCTGGCTCATCATGAGTTAATTCGCTGACAGTTGAATCACTAGCGATATTATTGCTCTTATTAAGAGCATCAGTAGGATCAGGAGTTTTCTGCGGCATCTCTACCGGAGTTTCAGGGATCGCAATCTTCTGTTCGGTGACTGTGGGCATTGGTTTTCTGGCTTCAGGTGCAGCAGGGACTTCCTTGGTCTGCTTTTTGCCCTTCCATAAACCTTTTTTCGTGTTGACTACAGAAAAATCTTTGGTTTTTGCTACTTTAGCTGGATCAGCAATCATCCGTCTTAGCTTAATTGTTTGCCAACTGTAGGAAACTAACAAAGCTGTCGCCGCTGCTTGCCCTAAAAGCACTGTTCCTGTAATATTTTTAGCACAGTACCATAATACTAAAGCATAGAACAGGCCAACTCCACTCCAGAGAAAGTCATCTCGGCGGTGAATCTTAGACATCAAAAAAGCGGTTGAAAATAGTACTAAGCTACTGATAGCTACGGCGATCGCTAAGGCATATGACAGCATTTTCCTGACTCCATTGATTGCTCTATATATTCTGCGGCATGAACCGACTATTTTGTGTGAGACACGGGGATTCTGTTAACAGAAATTTGTATATTAATTGGGACATTCAGCAGACAGACTATCTGCAATTGTATTCAGGCAATCAGAAACATACCCCAATGAATAGTCTAAAATATCCACAGCAAGAGAAAATACGACATATTAATAGAACACAAGTAAATGTGACCCTCGATGAGCTAGATTGAGAGTTGGTGAATAATAACTGTATGCAAATTTATCTAGATAATAGTGCGACGACCAAACCTCGTCCAGAAGCGATCGCCGCAGCCCAAGCTGTATTCCAGCATCAGTGGGGTAATCCTTCTAGTCTCCATGACTGGGGACAGCGTTCAGCAACAGTGTTAGAAACCGCCAGAATGCAGGTAGCAGGACTGTTAAACGCTCTTAATCCCGAATCAGTTGTTTTTACCTCTGGCGGTACAGAAGCCAACAATTTGGCAATTATGGGAGTAGCTGGGCAGTACAGCACACCCCAGCATATTATTATTTCTAGCGTCGAGCATTCAGCAATTAATGAGCCAGTCCGACTTTTGGCGCAGCGGGGTTGGGAAGTAACCAAACTACCCGTAAATCGCTATGGGAGGGTAAATCCTCTCGATCTCCAGGCATCTCTCCAGCCGAATACAGTTTTGGTGTCGATTATTTATGGTCAAAGCGAAGTCGGTACGTTACAGCCAATTGACAAGCTAGCAGCCATTACTAGAGAACACGGCGCTTTATTTCATACTGATGCCGTACAGGTGGCAGGGCGTTTACCAATTGATGTGGCAAGGTTAGAAATAGATCTTCTCTCCCTTTCCTCTCATAAACTCTATGGCATTCAGGGAGCAGGAGCTTTATATATCCGTGAAGGTACCAAGCTAGTACCTCTAATTGGAGGTGGCGGACAAGAGGCTAAAACTCGTTCGGGGACACAGGCTTTACCAGCGATCGCCGCTTTAGGAGTGGCTGCTGAATTAGCAGCAGCAGAAATGCAGACTGAAGCTTTCCGTTTGATTGATTTACGAGATCGCCTGTTTGATTTAATGGCAGACTATCCTTGTTTGGAAGCGACAGGAGATCGGATCTATCGTTTACCCCATCATGTTAGCTTTGTATTGAGCGATCGCTTTGCCCAACGTGCGGAGAGGGTAACGGGAAAAACTATTGTCAGACAGTTAAACCAAGCTGGCATTGGTATTAGTGCAGGTTCAGCCTGTCACAGCGGCAAACTTAATCCTAGTCCAATTTTATCGGCAATGGGCTATGATGCCGCAGCAGCTAAAAGAGGCATTCGTTTGACTTTGGGTAGAGATACTATCAAAGCAGATATTGACTGGACAGCAATGGTTTTGAAGCAGATTATCTGTCGTTTAATACCACCGTTAGTTTGCTGTAGTTAGTTTTTAGTTCTGAGTTAAGGCGATCGCTTTATCGATAATTAAAACATTCAGAACATTTTGGGGACAGAGATGAATGACTTCGAGCTAGTTTCCTTGTCTTGTCTCGCTTTGGCTGTTTTTTCGAGTCAAACTACAAACGCTATGATCTAATCTTGTAAACTGTTTTGATCAGATGCCTAGATTATGTTAGCCAACATTTAATTTATCTCTACAGATCTAACCCTGTCGATAGATATTACTTGTGCCTGACGGAAGCAATGGTAGGTTATAAATCATGAATGCTTAGGGACAAAAACTTACATGGTAATGACTGATAAAATTTCTCACCTCTAACCAGCGAGAGCAATTGACAGCAGCAGCTAAAAAGTTAAGCCATTATAAGCAATTGCCACAGTCGAAATATTCAACGTGGTATAACATAACTCTGATATTCAACATAAGAGGACTAATATGAGCGATATACAAGAGCAAATACAAAAAGAAAGAGAGGCTGCCAGAGAAGTTTGCAGCACTGAAGGAGCGACTTCTGGAGAATGCGCCGCTGCTTGGGATACTGTAGAAGAATTGTCTGCTGAAGCAGCTCATCAAAAACAAAAAGCCCCTGCTAAGAATTCTCTAGAGAAATATTGTGATGAAAATCCTGATGCTCTAGAGTGCCGTGTCTACGAAGACTAGATCAATGGCGTTAATCAGTAGCGTTCAAATAGCATTGCCGCTGCGGAAGTTCAAGCCGCTAATTAAATAACCGCTAATACAGAGGATGAGAGCTTAAAACACTTTCATCCTTATTTTTAGATTTATCGAGTATGAGCGAGCAGATTTCTGGGATTCATTCAGCCAGAGCTCTGGATAGCCTCGCCAACTCAAAGTGTTGTTGGCATGCTCCAGCGTACGATAGCCAACTTGACAAAGAAGAGTTGAATTTTTTACTTACAATCGAATCGCAAGAACCGTGATGGTTTATCTCACAGAGATAAAGTCTGCGATATTTGTCGAATGGTTTTTTTGAGCAGCTTATTTGTGATCAAAAAAGTCGCACATGGCACTATACATTTCTTGATGAATGTTTGTAAACTGATCTTGATGGCTAATTTTTATACAATGAATATTTACAGTAGTTAGTTTATGAAGCAAGCATCCACAACAGAGAATTATTTATTAATCGGTCACGTCTTAGCGATGACGTTTGGCTTGGCGGGAATTGCCCTAGTGCTGCCTAATATCGAGTTTCAGGCAAGGTTAGCTGAGTTTCCCGGGGGGTCGAGGATTTTTGGTTGGTCAATGGCAGGGGGGGGTGTTGTCTACATGATTCTAGCAGCGGCTGCGGTGGCGCTTTATGCTTATCGTACTTTGGGGGTTTGGCACTGGTTAAGTTTTATGATTCCAGCGATCGCTCTTTCTTTGGGCAGTGAACTTCTAGGTACGAGTACAGGGTTTCCTTTTGGGGAATATCGTTACTTGAGTGGCTTGGGTTATAAAATTGCTGGTTTAGTACCGTTCACGATTCCTCTATCCTGGTTTTATTTAGGTTTTAGCGCCTATATCATTGCTTTGGCGGGGTTGAAAAAGCTAGAGCTTCGCAACTGGCTCTGTGAGTTGGGGGCAATTATCTGTGGTTCACTTTGCTTGACTTCTTGGGACTTTGTATTAGATCCTGCCATGAGTCAAGCACCCGTACCATTTTGGATTTGGGATCAGCCTGGAGCGTTTTTCGGTATGCCTTATCAGAATTTTGCGGGCTGGATGGGTACAGGAATGTTATTTATGACGGTAGCAACGCTGCTGTGGAAAGTTAAGCAGCTTTCTCTTCCTAATTATGATCTCAAGCTTCCTTTAGCGATCTATCTGGCTAATTTTATCTTTGCTATGGTGCTGAGTTTAGCGGCGGGCTTTTATATTCCCGTATTATTAGGCGTTGTCCTGGGTATCGTGCCACTACTATTTTTATATTGGCTGGCAACAAACAATAATGAAGGTACTCGCAAACAGTTAGCAATCAGCAACCAGTAATCTATTAATTAATCTGTGAATTCTTTGCTTTTCTATGGCTTGGTCTGGGTAATCCTAATTTCTCAGATCGTAGCTACAGCAATTCTCTTATCCCGTCTGCTCAAAGGGGCAAGAAGGCGATCGCCTTTACTACCTCAGTTAGCTGATCCTGATTTGATGGGTCAAGTCAGCGTTGTTGTTCCTACTCTCAATGAAGCCGAAAGAATTAGCCCCTGTTTAGAGGGTTTAAGCCGTCAAACCTACGAACTACGGGAAGCAATTATAGTTGATAGTAACTCTCAAGACGGCACACAAGATTTGGTTAAAGCTGCGGGACAAAAAGATCCTCGACTGCGTCTGATTACCGACGATCCTTTACCCCCTGGCTGGGTTGGTCGTCCTTGGGCTTTGCATACGGGCTATTTACAAATGTCTCCCCGTAGCGAATGGTTTTTGGGTATTGATGCCGACACCGAACCCCAACCTGGATTAATCGCCAGCTTAGTTAAGGTAGCGGAGACAGAAGATTATGACATGATCTCCCTCGCCCCTCAGTTTATTCTGCAATACCCAGGAGAATGGTGTTTACAGCCTGCTCTACTGATGACCCTACTGTTTCGCTTTGACTCAGCGGGAGTTGATGCGGCAAGTCCCAGTCGAGTAATGGCAAACGGACAGTGCTTTTTGTGTCGTCGTCAAGTATTAGAACAGCTTGATGGTTATACCTCAGCAGCAGGATCGTTTTGTGACGATGTTACCCTCGCGCGAAATATTGCGGCGGCGGGCTATAAGGTAGGGTTTTTCGACGGTTCAAAGGTAATTAAAGTCAGGATGTATGAGGGTGCAAAAGAGACTTGGAACGAATGGGGGCGATCGCTCGATCTCAAAGATGCTGCCAGTCCTGCCCAGGTTTGGGGAGACGTTATCTTTTTACTCTTTGTCCAAGCTTTACCCTTACCTCTGCTGCTCTTAAGTGGTTATTTGCTCTATTCAGGCAATAGTTACCCCAGTATATTCATTTTATTTAGTTTAAACGCCTTTTTGTGGCTATTACGTTACGGAATGTTATTGGCGATCGCCGCTTCTTATAGTAGCTCATCATTTTTCTTCTGGCTATCTCCCCTCGCAGATCAGCTTGCCGTGCTGAGAATATTGCTCTCTTCTGCCAAAAAGCCAACTAAATGGCGTGGAAGGAGTTACGAATGAACAAAGGATAAAGGATATCTTGAAATGAATTATAGTCATTTCAAATAAAAATGAAACACTTTTCGCTATCTAAAGACTTGTCATAGTATGAATGCAATGATTACAGCAGATTGTGGTGGGAGCAATAGTTATCGCTCTCGACTATGGAAGTTAAAGCGACAAGAATTGTCTCACGAATTTTGACTTAATCGTTCAATTTATTTTTACATCACTCCTATTAGTTGAGGAAGAATTAGAACAATGGCAACCAGCATCAGAAGAACTCGGGATTGATTTGGGCATCAAAGATGTAGTTGTTTGCCCAAACGGTTTTGCTTCGAGCAATCCCAAGCACTATCAGAAATATCAAGCGAGGCTAAAATTTCTACAACGTAGACTGGCTGAAAAGAATAAAGGTTCTAACAACCGATATAAGGCAAGGTCAAAAGTAGCAAAGCTTCACGCAAAAATAGCCGACTGTCGAAAAGATTTCTTACACAAGCTGAGTACGAAATTATTTAGTGAAAATCAAGCTATCTACACCGAAACTCTAGCAGTGAAGAAGCAGCGCGAATGCGCAGATCGTCCTCTTAACGACGACTCGTCTTCAGGCAAGGGGGGGGTCAAAGTTTGATAATCTGTCTTAAGCTGTTTGATTAGCAATACAGAATAAGTAAAGGCATAATAAGTAGACGCATAAGCAAACAAAATTTTTATAACACGGCAAGTAATGGATATTTGGTTAAGACCTTTAGTATGGATGGACTATCGACTGGGAGTATTGCTGGCAGTAATTGTTCCCTTTGCCTTATTAATCTGGGCTTTGTTTCAGAAACAAGAAGCCATGCAAAGATTGCTAATTATCTATTGGCGCGTTGCTAGTCTATTGATGATTACTGTTTATCTGCTGATTCCTGATTGGAAAATAGGTTTTGTCAGTGGCTTTGCTGCCCGTATTCTCATTGCGATTAGTCTCTGGTTTTGGGTTGATCTAAACGAAGAAATCCGCGATATACCCAAGAGTACTATCAAGCTATTTTTTACTTCCTGGCGCTGGGCGATGACTGGATATTGCGTTTTAGGGGCGATCGCCAAATCGTTTTTCTTACCCTGTGGTTTGTCTGGTAGCGCCGTAGAAACTACTGTTTGTCAGGTATGGCTTGAAGCGCCTGAAGCTTACCGTAACTTATTGCATAATAAGCCGGGTAATGAAGGTTTTTTGGGCTTTATGGGGTCAGTCGGTCTAGTTATCTATGTGATCTATCTTGCGTATTTTGTGCTGATTCGTCTTGGTAAGCAAGGACGTTCTGCATTAGAACATTGAGCATTGGACATTAAACATTGAACATTGAACAAGTAATGGCGATCGCTGATTAAGTCTAACGACCATAGTTGAAAAATATATGTCTGAACCGATTGGCTTAAGATTGGAAAAATATACCCTGCAAAATAGACAAGAGGTGTTGATAGTTCATCTCGAAACTGCTTCTGGAGAGGCAGATACGGTGATGATCTATGCTGGCTTTTCTAGCTCTTTGATGATGCCGACGGCGTTTGATCCTGATGTTCCTGTAATTGCCGCCGACTCTACTATTGTCTCTATTGATCGTTTAAGGAGTCCCTACAACCCAGACAATCCTCAATATCTAGAATCTGGTCTGAGTTTGTCAGCCATGATTAATATTTTAGAAATCATGAATCTTTAAACAAAATACGCTGCCATGATTGCAATATATGAAGTCTTTAGTCTCTTCTTTATTAAGAATTGCGATCGCCTAGCTCTTAAACTATCTTAACCCCACGTAGACCTTAAGCACATATACTCACAGAGCAAAGGTATTTTCCCAAAACAGTAATTTTTCGCTTAATTTAGTAGGTGAATTTTGTAAGAATTAAGCGAAAGCTAAATTTTAGTAGTACAATTTTTGCTAATTATAAAACAATTTTTGTTAAGCAAAAATACTATAGAAATTTAATTATTTAAGCTTTAGGAGTGTGTGGTTGTGAGTAATTCAGCGAAGATATTGGATCTAGGTCGGCTACCAGAAACCCCTTTATTTGGTACTGATGGAATTCGTGGTCAGGCTGGAGATATTTTGAATGCCCCCTTTACGCTGCAACTGGGCTATTGGGCGGGAAAGGTGTTAGCAGAGGCGGCAGATAACTCGGGAGCAATTGTTGTGGGGCAAGATTCTCGCAATTCTAGTGATATGCTGGCAGCAGCGATCGCCGCTGGTTTAACCTCTGCTGGGCTGGAAGTATGGAATTTGGGTTTATGTCCCACTCCCTGTGTCGCTAATATCGCCAGTGAAAGTGAAGCCATCGGCGGCATTATGATTTCTGCTAGTCATAATCCTCCTCAAGACAACGGAATTAAGTTTTTCGGTAAGCAAGGAACAAAGTTAGCGGATTCTCTCACCCAAATGATTGAAAATCATCTGCGCCATGATAATATGCCGCAAGGAGCAAGTTTATCTTGGGGTAAGACTTATCAACGTCCTGAATTAGTGCAGCAGTATGTCAAGTCTCTACAGGGATCTCTACCACAGCATATTAGCTTCCAGGGAATGCGGATTGTCCTCGATTTAGCTTGGGGAGCATCGGTAAAAGTCGCGCCTGCAATTTTCCAGCAGCTTGGGGCAGAAGTTATCAGTCTGCATGATTTGGCTGATGGCGATCGCATTAATGTTAACTGTGGTTCGACTCATCTAGAGTTATTGAAGCAGGGAGTAAAAGACCACCATGCCGATTTAGGATTTGCCTTTGATGGTGATGCGGATCGAGTTATGGCGGTAGATAGTCAGGGGCGAGTGATTGATGGCGACTATATCCTCTATCTTTGGGGCGATTTACTGCGTCAGAGACAGCAGCTACCAGATGATCTGATTGTGGCAACGGTAATGGCTAATTTAGGCTTTGAACGCGCTTGGCAAGCCACAGGAGGCAAGATACAGCGCACTAAAGTGGGCGATCGCCACGTTCAGGCAGCAATGTGGCGCACAGGGGCAATGTTGGGTGGCGAACAGTCAGGACATATTCTCTGTCATCATCATGGGGTTTCAGGAGACGGGATTCAGACAGCTTTACATCTAACATCTCTCGTCAAACAGTCAGAAACTTCTCTGAGTGAATTGGTAAACAACAGTTTCCAAACCTATCCGCAAATCCTGCAAAATGTCGTTGTCGAAGATCGAGATCGCCGTAGCAAATGGCAAGAATGTGAACCCTTACAGCAGGCGATCGCCCAAGGGGAAGCAGCTATGGGAGAACAGGGACGAATTTTGGTTCGAGCATCAGGAACAGAACCCGTAATCCGCGTCATGGTAGAAGCGGCAGATCAGCAGTTAACTAGCTATTGGACTAACAGGCTAGTAAGGGTAGTGGAGCAAAACTTAGCAGCTTGATTCAGGTAGTAGGTAGTAGGCATTGGTGACAAGTTAAGACAAACTGATTTTAGTCAACTACTACCGATAGTGTTATTGTTTTTACATGACGCTAAATATGGATTTAAACTGATCATTCTGGCGATCGCTCTATTCCAGTAAGAATTCCTGAGAATAGCTCAAAAGCTGATAGCTGATAGCTGATAGCTCAAAGCTAAAGACGATTTGACAAGCAACACACAACCTTAACTTGTCTCGAATGGGTAGTAGGTGAAAGGCGATCGCATTTATTCCAGTCTGAATTTGTGAAAATAGCCTAACAACTAATAACTGACAACCTTAGCTTGTCTCCAATAGTTAGTCAGACTCAGATTGTGGTGGGTTGATTGCAGAGTAAATTGAGGAGTAGTCAAGATCGTCAAGTCCCATTGCCAGGGCTGCCTCGATCACCTGCCTTACACCTTCGATGTGGCTAGTATTTAAACCTAATTCTGCTGCTTGATTGATAATTAAGTTGGTATCTTTGAGCAGATGTTTGGTAGGAAAGTTCGGGTTAGAAAAATCGCGATCGCGCATTCGTGGCAGTTTCTTATCAAAGGTAGGGGCATAAATAGCGCTTTGGCGCAGTACAGACATAAACTTCTCTTCGTCTACTCCCAAATGCTGAATTAGACTGAGGCTGAGAGAAAAGCTGCTGATTAAACTGGGTATTAACTGATTTAGAGCTAACTTCATAGCGGCTGCCGTACCTACTGCGCCAATATACATTGGTTCTGGACTATATTGCTGCAATAGCTCTTGATACTTCGTAAATTGAGCTTCTGTACTGCCCACCATTACTAGTAATTTACCCTCTTTCACCTGGGGGATACTTCCCAATACGGGGGCTTCAAAATACTCTCCTCCTGCTGCTACGACGCGATCGCAAATTGATTTACTCTGGGTAGGGGAAATCGTCGCCATCTGAATCATATTGCGATTATTGAGGTAACTTTGAGCCGACTCAGATAAGATTGCGGTTTCAATTGCCTCCGCATTGGTCAACATCATCACAATACAGTCTGCCTGCTGGATGA
>JBCCNG010000072.1:0-11097 GCA_039025955.1 Cyanobacteria bacterium P01_C01_bin.72
CCTGAGAATAGCTTAATAGCTGATAGCTGATAGCCAAAAGCTAAAGACGATTTGAAAAACAACACACACCCTTAACTTGTCAGCAATGGGTAGTAGGTAGTAAGCATAGGTGACAAGCCAAGATAAAATAGTATTAGTCAACTACTATTGATAGAGTTCTTTGTTTTGTATAACGCTAAGTACGGATTGAGGCTGATCTATATGGCGATTTGCGAAGCATCGCCGAAGGCATCGCCATATCAAGTCTGAATTTCCGAGAATATCTCAAAAGCTAAAAGCTAAAAGCTAAAAGCTAAGAGCTAAAAACGATTTGATAAACGACACACACCATTAACTTGTCGCCAATGGAGCTTGAATTACAGGTAACAGAAGCAGCAAAGCGTCTTGACGGTTGGCTCGCAGTGCAACTGCCCCATATTTCTCGTTCTCGCATTCAAAAACTGATCGAAAATGGTCATATTCGCCTCAACCATCAGATCTGCCGCAGCAAGAAAGTCAAACTAACCTTGGGCGATCAGCTTCAAGTTACTATTCCTGAACCCGAAAAACTCGCTCTAGCTGCGGAGGATATACCTCTCGATATTCTCTATGAAGATGAACACCTCATTGTTGTTAACAAGCCAGCAGGAATGGTGGTACATCCTGCCCCAGGACACTATACAGGCACGCTGGTACACGCCCTACTGCATCACTGCGATACTCTGGCGGGCATCGGCGGAGTTGAACGTCCAGGAATTGTTCACCGCCTTGATAAAGATACGACTGGAGCAATTGTCGTTGCTAAAAGCGATCGCTCTCATCAACATCTCCAGGCTCAAATTAAAGCTAAAACGGCTCGTCGTGAATATTGGGGCATTATTTACGGCTCGTTTCCTGATACAGCAGGAACAATTGATCTACCCATAGGTCGCGATCGCCGCGATCGCAAAAAGATGGCGATCATCCCTCTAGAACAGGGTGCTAGAACCGCTATTACCCACTGGCAAACTCAGGAAAGAATCGGTAATTATAGCTTGATGCAATTCTGCTTACAAACAGGTCGAACCCATCAAATTCGTGTCCACTGCGCCCATTATGGACATCCTCTAGTGGGAGACAGCACCTATGGCTCGAATCGTTCTCTCAAGGTCAATCTTACTGGTCAGGCTCTCCATGCGAAGCAGCTCTCTTTCATACACCCAGTCTCAGAAAAATTAATTACGGCGATCGCCCCACTTCCCGAAGAGTTTATCAAGCTACTTCAGATTCTCCGCAAACGCAACTAAAATTCTTACTGCTACTTTCTTTAAGCAGCGTCTTATCTCCCTGATTGATAGCTGAGAGAGGAAATTAATTAAGTAATTGAATTAGTCAAAAAGAGGGAACTCATAAATTAACAATATAATTTTGGCACAATCATAAAGCCAATTTACAAATTTCCCCCTAGATGCTTAATAGAAAACTATTAAGTAACTTTATTGAGTAACTTTGCGGTAAGGGACTCTGCTCAAGTAATCGATATTAGTTGCTGAACTAGTGCTAGGAGCATTAGAGCGATTAGGTAGGCTACGAGCCATATCTAAATACAAAGCTGGACTTCCTGCCTTGGGCTTTTCTTCTTGAGGTGTGTAACGACGAACTTCGCTTTGCCAAATAATTTGAGGGAAACCAAGGATAGAGCGATAGTACTCATCATAACGAGGAGAGGTAATGTTAAAAGGACGTTCTCCCTGATCACGACTAGCAAGTACTCGACGACGACGATAGGGTACTACGTCATAACCAAAGTTCTCCATGTATTCTTCACTGTCTAGCAGTTCATCAACGAATCCAGCGATACCTTTAGTTGCGACTGTGATTGACCAAGCAATCTTCTCTCTTTCGTTGTAAACATCACGACCCAAAACTCTTTGGATACACTGCTCTACAAAACGGTAGTTGCTGTTTTTAGAGTAGAAACTATTGTAAAAAGTTTCGGACAACAACAGTCCCCGAATAAAGTCGCGCACGGTGATTTGCTCGTTACGTAGCTGAGATTCGAGAAATATTTCTCTATCAGAGCTAAACGCATGAAAAAATATCTGGCGATAAGCTGCGTTGATTAAGTCATTCATTTCAGACAAAGAAAGTAAGTTCTCTGCTGAATAAATTTTGGGCTGATCGTCCCCGCCAATATCGTATCCTGCAACACGAGGATTTTGAGAACTGGGCTTATAGTCCAATAAAGGAATAGACAAGTTAAAACCTCCCTCCGTCTATTATTAATTATGTTAAAAATCTTAGTCCCAATCATACGTTAGACAGGGGTAGCAAATAAACAACAGTAACAAAATATTACAGACTAATGAGTTAGTTTATATTTGCTTATCAGACAGCAGTTTGTTTCTCCTGTCTTGCTTGATGTGCTTGAGGAGAGATGAATAATCTTCCGCAATCAAAATCTACCATCCCGAGAGAGCAAAAGCTTTACTATCGGTATTTTTTGCTGTGGTAGGAGCTTGATCAGTCTCATTAACACGAGATTCGGCACAAAAAGTAGCAGTATTGAATCCACCAAATCTTTTGACCGTGCTGCTACGCAATCTTAAATCAGTATTCACAAACCAGAAACGTTCGATAATACTCATGGTTTCATACTCGGTGAGCAAAACCAGACCGTCTTCTTTATCCATGTGATATTCTCCCGCTACAGGAACTATTTCGGCATAGCCTCTTTCTCGCAGTAACTTACCGCTACGCAGATCTTCTGCATCAGGAATCAGGGCAAATACGGTTGTTCCTTTGTGGTCTTCATTTTCTTTATCCCAAGCCATAGAACCATCCCAGCTAACATACGCCCCACCGATTGCCGTTTGAGGATCGACATCGTGCATCTGGCAAATAGCCGCTATCCTGGCATCTTCCGCTTCGAGAAACTCAACATTAATATCGGAGCTACCGCTTTCTGCTCTTCTAAATGGTAAATGATGAGTTGTACGTTGCGATCTCCATCTTCCAGAACTTTGTTGGAAAAATTCTTTGGCGTTTTTGATCGAATTCATTTACTGATATTTTTTTAATTTTATAGCTGATGCAATTAACTATATTTACTATATCGAGAATTCAGTAATTTTTACTTGCCCATAGTGGCTTTTTAGATTTTTTCAGCATCAAAATACACCAAAACTCTGCTTCTTACATAAGTATTTTATAACTTTTTGTTGCTTTAATTAACTATTGCTTGACATGATGGACTATTTATAGTGCGGGTGCTAGATTGAATGCAAATCGACGAGCAACCCACTGCTTCCATAGGAAGCAAAGTCATGTATCAGCATGATGATGGCGCTTGTGCGCCATTCGCCGACATCTGAAGGTATATCCTTTGGGAAAGGCACAAGGGAAGACGCGAGTTTAACACTTAGCCTTTTGACTAAATAGTGTTTCTACAGGCTGAGTACTTATTAGATTAAGGAGTAATGCCGATGGATTTGTCAGGACAATTGAGTATGGAGCAGCAGTTTAAACTGAAAGTGCTTCAAGAACAGGTACAGGGTTTAAGCAAAGAACAGGCACAAGAATATTTATTAGAAATGTTTCGTCAGATGATGGTCAAGGATAATTTAGTCAAAAACTTGCTGAAGAATGCCTAATTTTTACCTTGATTAAAATCGTCAAATGTCTCTGTTGTAATGTGAAATTTGCTACTTCTCAGATTCAGTCTCTGGTGAGATTATTTTGATTTGATAGCGCGATTCGTGTACTTGGGAACGGCAAGAGTCGAAACTTATTCCGCAATAGGTTAATTTCACAAATCCAGCTGGTCATTCGTCTTTATCTTGATAGTCGTCTTGGTTCAAATAAAATACTCAACTAAGGTAGCTATTTAGTGATTAATAATTGGATACTAAATAATTAGACTTGATAATCCTCTAAATTGTCTGGGATTTGCCAAGTTGCTAAATTTGCGGGCTCAGTTAGGCTTCTGATACAAATATTTTGTTAATTTACGAAATTTGATATTTTGTAATTATCTTTAGTGATTCAAGGCAAGCTTTATTGCAATTGTTAAAGAATAATTCATTTACAACTTCAGTGGTAATTAAGTGGAAACTTTAGCTTCTACAATAAGTAAATGTAGTAAGTAAATGTACTGGGTAAGCCTAAATGGAAGCTGAGAAAATTAGTCATGAAGCATTATTGTCAGCCCGAGAACTAGAAATTGTAGAGCTGGTAGTAACAGGGTTGAGTAATCATAAGATTGCTCAAAGACTAGAAATCAGCAAGAGAACGGTAGACAATCATATTAGTAATATTCTCAAAAAAACTGGTGCGACAAATCGTGTAGAGCTGGTCAGATGGTCTTTACAGTGGGGAAAGGTCTGTTTGGATAATGTTAACTGCTGTTCGATTCCTGGTTGGGAAAAGAGTTTGTAACCAAATGATGTGGTATTTTAAATACCCTGCAATTACCAGATTCGTCCTAGCCATAGTGACATTAATTTTGAGTAGTTGCCAGAACTCAAGGTATATCACTCCAGCCACCCAAACTATCGATGCTAAGTTAAACTCCTTTGCCGCAGAAGGAGATGCCAATTTTTCTTATAACGGTCGTTATCTGGTTTATACTAGCGATCGCGCTAGCAAAAGAAGCGTCTACCTATACGATCTTCAGCGGCAGCGTCTAATATCCCTACCAGGAATTAATCAACCAGGTAGTATGCAGTCCCAAGCAGATATTAGTGCAGATGGACGGTATATTGTCTATTGTTCGGAACAGCTCGGCAAGACTGATATTTATCTATATGATCGCTCTACCGCCAGGAGCAAAAATATAACTCAAAACTTTATTGGCGAGGTGCGGCGACCTAGCATTAGTGGGAACGGACGTTTTATTGCTTTTGAGGGCAATCGCTCAGGTCAATGGGATATCGAAATTTATGATCAAGGAACGGGTACAGATTTATCTGCACCGCAAAATTTTAATCTTGCGCCTCCAACCCCGTGATTTTGTTATTTGCTCCAGCTAGAAATTACCTATTGCCTTTCTGCCCTTAGCAGAGAGAGCATATCCCAAGAAGGCTTCGATATCTGGGCTAATTGGTTCTCGATAGACGTAATACATTTGAGACTGAGCATGATCTATATCCTCAGAATTACCAATGGGAATTGCCGTCAAGCCAGCTTTTTTCTCCGCCTCACTTAATGGGCGTGCCAGAGCGACAATATCAATATCTCCCGCATAGAGTAAATCCAAGCCAACATCAACGCCATCAGCATCGGTAGTAATCACAGTACCAGGATATTGCTGATGAAAACTTTTTCTCAAAGCTCGATTAATCTGACTAAACTTGCTCGAACCATTGATTGATACCGACGTGCCTTGAGGAACAATAGCTGGGACGATAAATTTCGCTTGAGGATTGTTGGCAACCGATGATTTGGAAGCAGGATTTGCTTGGGTATTTGGGGTTGAAGTTTGAGCGTTTTTTTGAGGACGCTCACTGCCCTGATCAAATCCAGCAATATTGCTTTTCGCTAGCCAGTTAAAGCCCAAAATAACAATCAGCACTGTTGATATAAAAGCTAAGGTCAAAGGAAGAACATCGCTCTTTTTAAACATAAAGAAAATACTAAAAGTTTTGAATAATAATCAATAATAGTCAATTTACGGCAAATATTAATTAGCTAATCAGGAGTAGGTTTAGCTCAACATACAACATAGAGTAAAAAAAGTGCTGGTGCAGATTTAAAGTAGCTTGTTAGCTGATCGATTAGCTAAAATCTGCTCGACAAAAGACTAGAGCCAGTCATCTGTTCAACACCTTAATCAGGGAAGTATCTAGAAAATATCCAGTTCAAAAAAATCTGCTCTATAGATAAAACTCAGAGTAAATGACACCTGTTTTTTTGGTGCAATAATTCATTGAGCAACAAAGCAATTTCTGCAAAAAATATAATTAGTAAAGCAAAATAATAGATCATAGGATGAATGCTACTTTCCCGCCCCTAAAGCGTTAAAAACAGCATCGTCGTCGCTTAATTTCCCATAATCTGGAATTAGTAGATCAGTAGCAAAAAAAATATGCTGCGAAGAATTAGTTGTGTTGTAAACTAGGCTAGCGACTATAATTCCTATCTTTAAATGTCGAGAGATGACTCTCGCGTTCCGCAATGTGGCGAATCTCGACCAATAAACTAATTTTAGCATCTTTTAGGTTTCCTACACACAGTTGTAGCTTGAGTCGCTAAGATGCAGCGAACTGAAGTAAATCCAGAAAATCGAGAGCAGAAAAGAAATGCCATCGTCAAATAACCCACGTCGGACGAAAATTGTTGCCACAGTAGGACCTGCCACCCTCAAGCCAGATACTTTGAGACAGTTAATCAAAGCGGGAGCAACTACCTTAAGAATTAATTTTTCTCATGGTACGCAGCAAGACCACCAAAGGGCGATACGTTTGATTCGACAAACTGCTTTTGAGTTAGATCAGCCAGTTGGCATTTTACAAGATTTACAAGGCCCTAAAATACGTCTGGGTAAATTTGCCGCAGGCAAAATACATCTTAATAAAGGCGATCGCTATATCCTAACCAGTCGTCAGGTAGAATGTAATCAGGATATCGGCAGCATTAGCTATCAAAAACTTGCTGAAGAAGTTCCTGCTAACGCCACAATTCTCCTCGATGATGGCAAAGTGGAAATGCAGGTAGAAAATATAGATGCACAAAATCAGGATTTACACTGTCGCGTTGTTGTCGGCGGAGCGCTTTCTAGTAATAAAGGGGTAAATTTCCCTGGAGTATGTCTTTCCGTTAAAGCCTTGACTCAGAAAGACCGCGAAGATTTGATGTTTGGTCTAGATCAGGGGGTAGACTGGATTGCCCTAAGTTTTGTGCGTAACCCTCAAGATATTTTAGAAATCAAAGATTTAATTTCTAGCGCGGGTAAATCGATCCCTGTAATTGCCAAAATTGAAAAACACGAGGCGATCGAACAAATGGATGCCATTCTATCACTATGCGATGGAGTAATGGTGGCGAGGGGAGATCTGGGGGTCGAACTACCAGCGGAAGATGTACCGATTCTGCAAAAACGCTTGATTGCCACCGCGAATAATCTAGGCATACCGATTATTACCGCAACGCAAATGCTGGATAGCATGGTTAATAATCCTCGACCAACCCGTGCTGAGGTATCTGATGTCGCAAACGCTATTTTGGACGGTACAGATGCCGTAATGCTCTCTAACGAAACTGCGGTGGGGAACTATCCTGTGGAAGCAGTAGAAACGATGGCAACGATCGCCTGTAGAATTGAAAAAGAACAAACGACAAATAAACTTAAACGAACCAAACGCTCCATCACTCATGCCATCTCCGCCGCCGTAGGGGAGATTGCTTCCCAGCTAGAGGCATCAGCAATCATGACATTAACTAAAACTGGCGCAACAGCCCGTAATGTCTCTAAATTTCGCCCTAAAACGCCGATTTTGGCAATTACCCCCCACGTTTACGTTTCTCGTCGGCTACAGCTTGTCTGGGGAGTAAAACCCTTGTTAGTTTTGGATTTATCTTCCGCTACTCAAACTTTCCAGGCAGCAATTAATGTTGCTCAGGAGAAAAAATGGCTCTCAGCAGGAGATTTGGTCGTGATGACGGCGGGGACTCTCCAGGGGGTAGCAGGTTCTACCGATTTAATTAAGGTAGAGTTGGTCAAGGCGGTTTTAGGCGAGGGTTCAGGTATTGGACAGGGAGCAATTAGTGGTCGAGCGAGAGTTGCTCAAAATGCTCAGGAAATCAACGATTTTAATCCAGGAGAAATTTTGGTGACATCCTCTACCAACGCTCAGTTTGTCGATATTATTCGTCAGGCTTCAGGAATTATCACCGAAGAAGATAATATTACTAGCCACGCAGCAGTGATTGGTTTGCGATTAGGAATTCCTGTAATTGTTGGCTTTAAAAACGCTACGGAATTGATTCGTGAGGGAGCAATTCTTACGGTTGATGCTAAACGAGGAGTTGTTTATTCAGGTGCAGTTAGTAAGCGGTAGCTACTAGTTAACACAACAGTTAAGAGCAAAAATATAGCGGTTATCAGATTCATGAGGTACAAAGATGATCGTTTTAAGGCAGAGGGCAGAAGCAAGATGTACCTCACCAACGCGAGAATTGCTATATTTTGTGAGGCGTGTTTTTAGCTTAAACTGAATGATGTTCCATTGCGTAGCAGATTAGCTCGACGCGGTTGTTTAGCTCCGATTTGCGTAAGAGGCTGCTGACATATTTTTCAATCGTGCGATGAGATAGGTGTAGCTGCTGACCAATTTCGATATTGGAACGTCCTTCGATCAATAACTCCAAAACTTCTGTTTCTCGTTGAGTTAACTTGAGCTTTTCCTGTAAGTTTTCCGCACTATTTTGTATTGGTTGGTTGATGAGAGTCGTTTCCTCTGGCTGGTTAATTCCCAGTTGTTCGGCACTATCCCCCTGAGAAAATCTTAGTTCAGAATGGATGATTTGCGATCGCTCTAGCAAATTCCGAATAATTGCCCCCAACTCATCCATTTCAAAAGGCTTCGGTAGATACATATCACAACCAACCTGATATCCATGAATTCGAGCGGTTGTCTCGCTGTATTCACTAAGCAAAATTACTGGCAATAAACGATATTGAGGTAAGCGACGGATACTTTTAATCAACTCATAACCGTTTCGGTGAGGCATTTTGATATCGGAAATCAGCAGATGAGGATGATATTTTTCCAACATCGACAACGCTTGCTGACCATTTTCTGCAGCAATCACAGAATAGCCATTAATCTCTAAATAATCACTAATCGACAAGCGTATTGCTGGATCGTCTTCCGCAACCAAAATCAATAAAGGCATTAGCTCGTGGCATATTATTGCGCCTACTAATGTTAATCTTAGCTCTTATTCTGCGGTAAATTTATATTTTCTTAAGAATCTCTAACTTAAATAATTGTCTTGCCATAATTGAATTGAGCATTAGGCATTTGTGACAAGTTAAGGATCTACGATGTTTGTCAAATGGTTTTTAGGTAGTAAGTAGTAGGTAGTCCTAAAGGATACCGCTTCGCATATAGGTAGTAGATATTAAGCATTATCTATTTCTTGATTAGCTGTACTCAATTTGCTCAATTTACAAAACTCCAGACAAAACTCCAGTTTTTTTTATATGGAAGAGGTTTAATCACCTAATTACTGATGATGACAGGTTATATTATTTAGTATTAATAATGATACTACTTTTGTCTTGAGAGTATGGCGCAGATCAAAAAGCTAGTAGCTCAAATTGAGAATAATCCTGCCAACGTGAGATTTAATGATCTAGCTAAAATCTGCAATTATTATTTTGGTGAACCCAGGCAGAAAGGTACAAGCCATCATGTTTATAGAACACCATGGCAAGGAGATCCACGAGTCAATATTCAAAATAAAAAGGGAAAAGCCAAACCATATCAGGTGAAACAAGTATTAGCAGCAATCGCCAAATTGGAGAACAGCAAACATGATTAACCATAAACACTATGCCTATAGAGTAGTTTGGTCAGTAGAAGATGAGGAATTTGTTGGACTGTGTGCCGAATTTCCCAGTCTTTCTTATCTCGATGAGGATCACCTTCGGGCGTTGTCAGGCATTGCTAATTTAGTGGAAGATATTATTAGCGACATGGAAGCGAATGGGGAAAATATACCCACACCAGTTTCTGAAAAAAACTATAGTGGTAAGTTTCAGGTTCGCATTACTCCCGAACGTCACCGAATGCTAGCACTTGAGGCTGCGGAACAGAATATAAGTCTCAATCGTTTGATTAGCGACAAACTAGCATAAAACAGAGATCGCTTTATTACCTAGACTTTCTTTTGATTGAGCCATGCTAACAAGAGAAATAATAAACGAATTAGGGAGATCGCGATCGTCGCTTCGGGGTTTAGCCAGCTTACTGTAGTAATTAACACCAGGGAGATAGCTTTGAGAATCGCAGGATTGACTTTAGGTTGATTCGATGGTGCAGGTTGTTCGACAGCGGAAACAACAATGATAATTTTAGTTTCGTTTGGCTTCGCTGATTTCATTTGTTTGCCTGGTCGTAGTTGAACTATCTACAACCTATAAACTGAAGCACGAAAGCGAAAGAGCGATTAAATACGAGTATTATGGGGTATTCTATGCACTATTTTTCCATAAATTCCTTTTTTTCACGCACTGTTTTTAAATTAGGTTTTACATTAAGCACAGTACTTATTTTTTTAAAAGAATCCTCGATAAAAGAAGCTATCCCGTCAGAAAACATTTATTTATTATTGGCATGATGCGGAAGTTTGAACTCTGTTTCGATATCGAACCTGATCGACAATTTCTAATTCCCGATCTTTTACCGAAAGAAGAACCTTACACGGGAGAATGGAGTAAGACTCTCGCTTTTGAATATCATTATCCTGTCTTGCCTGGCAGCATTATTTCTCGCTTTATTGTGCGGATGAATCACTATATTCATCAAAAAACCTACTGGCGTAGCGGCGTAGTGCTAGCAAACGAAAGTAATTTGGCTTTGATTAAAGCGGATCGAGAGGATAAAAAAATTATGATTCGCGTTAGCGGTAAAGAAAATACCCGACGCAATCTTTTAACGGCAATTCGTTCTCATTTTGACTATATTCATCAAACTATTCCTGGTATTGTGCCAGAAGCAAAAGTACCCCTAATCGAACATCCAGATATTGTCTTAGACTATCAAGAATTACTGGGTTTAGAATCAATGGGAGAAAAAAGTATTGCGATCGGCAAACTCCAGCAGCGTTTTCCTTTAAGGCAACTGTTGGATGGTATTGAATATCAAACCAAAAGAATGAAACTTAACCCTAGAAACTGTAACATAATTGGTTCTCTTGAAGATCAACCTGACACTTTTTTACCTTAAAAATAAATTAGTATCATTGTATGTAAGTAATGAGTAATGAGTTATATAGCGGTTGTCAGACTTATGAGGTTTAAAAGTAATCGTTTAAAGGCAGAGGGCAGAAGGCAGAGGGCAGAAGGCCGGCGAGAACGAACAGGGAAGCGTTGCCGCGCCGACCGCCGAGAGCGAACAGCCGACGGCCCCCCAA
>JBCCNG010000073.1:0-11094 GCA_039025955.1 Cyanobacteria bacterium P01_C01_bin.72
CACACTACAATACCGTTAAGCGTCAAGTAGTGTGGATCGAATATTGGAGCGTCGATCGCCATTCCCAGAACACGAGTAACTCGTAGAGTAAGATGTCTTATTCTGCATCGAGTAAACCGTTGATTTGACGATAAAAGTTTTGTAGGTATTCTAAGTCGGCTGCAAATAAATTCTCAATCGTGGCGGTAGAAATAGCGGGTAAGTCTCCCAGTTTGATAATCACGCGGGCGAGAATAATCACTGTTGCATAAGCAGAGTTTTGCTGTACTCTGGGGTCGCGCATGGGTAAGATTTCATCGATCGCTCTAGATAGGCGCATTACCCCTTCGCGGTGCAGGTTGCCTTCGTTATCTAGATAGCCCTTGGGTAAAGTAAATTTAAACTCAGTGGCGATCGCAGTTGCCGTCATTATATTACCCTCACAAAATTTTCACAGGCTAATTCTAGCTCCTCAAACGCCAGATCGGTTCCCGCCACGTTAACCCCAGCGATATTATAGCTGACGGGAAAAGCGCGGAAAAAGTTAAACCGCGCCCCTTCTACCCCATTCTGGGTGTAGATAGTGAGAGAGCCATCGAGACGATTATCCGCCCAGCGTCCTTCTTGTGTCTCGACAATCCACTGCCACAAAGACATCGAGCAGTTCATCCCCCGCTTGAGAGTAATGTTATCTACCTTAGCAATACCAGGCATTTTAGAAGTGACTACCCGACCAATAGTTTGCGAGCCGACCTTTTGAGGAAAAACCTCGTTGAATTCAATTAAATCTTGAGAATATTTAAATCCGCTACATTCCATAAAATAGCCGTCGCTAGCTTCGGGACTGTTTTGTAGCTGAAGATCGATATAAAATCGCGATACCGTTAGTATTTCGGGTAAAGATATATTTTGACTAGTAGCCATAAAATTTGATGCTCAATAATTCTCACAGTTGGGGAGAGTCGATAAAGATAAGGAGTAGCAAGTGTAAAGATCTCTGACACGATAAAGCGATCATAAAATTAGAATGTAAGGTATCTCTTCCTACTCCCTACTCCCTACTTAAATAACTCGAATCAAACCAGAGTGCATAATTTCTACAGTTTCTTTAAATAGGTCGGTACTTTCTGCTTGCAACTGGGTTGTAGTATATTTTACTGGTAGAGCATTAAAAATGTTCCAGCGAATACTTTCTTCTGCTGCTTGATTATAAAAGACCAGAGAAGCAGAATAACGACTCTCGGCAGCTTCTGTTGCTCCCCCAGTACTGGATTTGGGATGACAAGCCTGATACCAATCTAGTAGGGCGTTGTTTTCCATCGTAGTAACGTGTTCGATGGTCAAGTTCTCATAGCTCACCCCAGCAGGAGTAATTTGAGTTTGAGTCCGAACATTTTTACCACATCCCAAGGGTTGACCTTGAGCAGCAGCATCGATGGTAATTGAGATACCGCTTACTTTACTAATTAGCAAATCGTCACCACCAGGACCACCGAATTCAAAATGAAAACGACTGCCAGTTAGTAATTCATGAGACGGATTATCAAAATTTTCTTCAGCCATAATTCTCCTCCAGAGCTAAAGTCAGAAATTTACTTGCTACGCCGTCAATTGGACGACGGCGATTTTAAACATCGATAGCCAAAACTAAAATGACCAGATAGGTTACATCGAAGTCTCTTTGGTAATGCTTTCAGCAGTAATTTCAAATGTTTCTACTGCCAAGCCATCCCCCGTCACGTCGGCATCAGAGAGAGAGTATTTAACGGGCCAAGCGCGCTCTAAGTTCCAGCGCAGTCTTTCTTGTTGCTGGTCATAGACAACAATCGAACCAGTTTTGCGGTTATTTTCCCAGTCGGCATCGCCACCTTCACTAGCGGGCATACAGGCTTTAAACCATTCATACAGTCGATAGCTGGAGCTGTCGGCTTCGGCACTTACATAAACCTCGATGGTCATAGTTGGGTGAGTTTCAAAACCACCTATAGTACTCTGACGAATAGTTCGCCCATCTTTAGTAACGGCGATCGCTTTTTGCGCTCCAGTCCCTTTACCTTCATAGGAAACTTGAGCAATACTTTTGATCGAGAGGTCTTCTAAACCATCAAAGTCTAGATAATAACTAGAACTGGCAACGGTCGATGCAGTCATGATTTTCTCTGTGTTGATTGAATAAAGGGCTTCGCTATAGCACAGCGCGTACGCGCAAGCACTCCCTGCGGGAGCTTGGACGCAAAGCGTCCGTGGCTATAAGCCTTAAGTTTTAAAAGCTTTAAGCTTTTTGAGCGGATTTGATCGGTTATGAAATTTAGCCAGGTTAGCTTTATACTCCTGCTAGTGCTGCTCCCTCTTCTTCTTCCACACCATTCCACTGACTGACACGGAAGACGACAAATTCTGCTGGACGCACGGGGGCAACCCCAACTTCAACGAATAGACGACCCGCCATGACGCTTTCGGGAGGATTGAGCTGTTCGTCACATCTAACATAAAATGCTTGGGCGGGAGTAGTTCCCGATAATGCACCACTGCGCCACATATCGGTAAGGAAGTTACTAATTACTCGTTTGACTCGTTCCCACAGGTCTTTATCGTTAGGCTCAAAGACTACCCACTGAGTACCTAGCTCGATAGATTTTTCTACATAGCTGACTAAACGACGAACGTTGATGTAACGCCATGCCATATCTGTTGGTTCGGCTAGAGTACGCGCACCCCAAACTCGAATACCTCGATTGGGGAAACGGCGAATACAGTTAATGCCGATGGGATTGAGCATTTCTTGCTCGCGGAAGTTGCAGTCATAAGCCAAGCCCACAACTCCTTTGGGAACTTCATTGGCAGGAGCTTTGTGAATGCCTCTGATTTGGTCGGTTCTCGCCCATACGCCCATCATGTGACCGCTGGGGGGAATGGCAATCGGACGACCAGAGTTGCGGGGGTTACGCGCCATCACCCAAGGATAGTACATCGCTGCAAATTGAGAGCGTCGGTTAAATTCATCACTCAGCCAGCGAGTTACTTCATGGGGCTTGATTTTATCGGGAGGTGAATCTAGTAGCACCATGCGGTTGGGAGGATTGGGAATATCCCCTGAAGCAGCACCCTCACAGATACCGATCATCAAGTCCATTACTCCATGTACCTGTTCAAGATTAATTAGTCCGACTTCATAAGCCTTCATTAAATCGGGACAGGCGATCGCTGTAACCTCATCGATTTCAAATAGCCCTCTTACCCCAGTGCGATCATCTCGAACTCCTTTAATTTGTTCGGCAAAGTTTTCGCTTTGAGGAACTAAAGCAGGAGAGCTAATTTCGTATTCACCATTGTTAGGACGCTTGATTAATGCTCCACCAGTGACTGAGGTATCCTCTACCTGTAAATATGCCGATGTTTCTAGCACAGCAACCGCATAGTCAGCTACTTTGGCTTGAGGCTTTGCCTCCATCGTTAGATGATTAAACTCTTCGAGTACCTCACTACCCTGCATTACCTGAACTGCAAAGTATTCTCCTGTATCTTGAATTTCTGTATCAGCATTAGAATCCAGCTTAGGAGTGCTATCAGTGATGCGAATTCTTAAGGGAGATGCTGAATCTTCAGCGCGATGTACTTCGTTAGGTTGCTCATCAGAATTGGCTTGGGGCAATGCGCTCTCTTTCCAGCTAAAACGCAAAGAAGGACGATTACCACGACTGACAATATCAGTGGCGATTTGATTAGCTTGAGAATCTGATTTTGCACCAGGTAATTGAGTACCAATGCTTGTCACCCAACATCTGCCACCGCCATTTAAAAACCAACCATAGACAGAAAAAGGTAGATACGCGCCAAAATCGGTAAATCCATCCGAGCGAACCCGAGCAAATTTTTGGAGATAATCATTCCAGCTAGTAACTACAGTGGGCTTAAATAATTCTGCTCCGCCACGAATATCTTCCGTAAAGCCAACAAATCCCCCTACAGCAGTAGCAACACCCTGCAAAGGACGACTACCCTGTTTTACTTCTTCGACATAAACCCCAGGAGCTAGATAATCAACTTTGACCATAATTTTATCTTCCTCATAAACAACCAGAACCAGTCACTCAATAACTAGCCGACTAAATTTCAATAATTTGCTGACTTAGGAACTCAGTATCGCTGGGATAATATTTGAAAATTGCAGTTGTCAACTTAAAAGCTCGAACACAATTATAAACTGACAACAAGACGATAATATTTTGGTTTTTTAGTGCCTAACCGCATAAATATATGGGATAAATAGCTACTAAAATTATCGACTTTAAGCTAATACTTAATTCTTTGTCCAAGGGTAAAACGTTCTCTAGCAATCGCATATTCTACCAAGGTCTAATTTTGCCTATTTAGGAATACAAAAGCAAGTGAGAAGTAGAAATCAGAAAGTGAGGAATCAAAAACGGATAAGTTTATATTAATCAAAAGCATTTGTGGCTTTTAGTCAAGATAAATAAATATATTTACTCACAAGGTTTTATCTTTATATTGTTTCCTACGTATTTATACTGTAGCGACTTCTTTCTTTATAGCTTAGTTGTTCATGAGATAAACGCTTAAAGTTATTTTCCCTTAGTTAGTTGAAAGAATACGATCTTTATGTTTTAATGTCAGCCTATATTAAATAGACAATATGAACTATTATTGTTTCTATGCCGTAATTGTAGTAGCGAAAGTTAAATCAATTTTGAATTTAAATTCAGAGATTAATTCTGTGATGTTCAGTTCACCAAATTAGCTTTTTAGCTCTAGCTAAAGATATGCCAGCCAGTTATACGATAGATGTAAAATTATGATTTACGGTCAGTTAGACAAGCTAAAAAAGCAACAGTTTCCTCCTCAATTATCTCTGTTATTAGCTACTCGCGATCGCCATTTTGCTCAGGGTGTCGAAACTCTGCTGAATTTTTATCAAATTCAAAACGATCGTCAAGTCAAAATTATGGCTAATGTGGCGAACGAACAAGATTTGTTAGATATAGTTGCCCAGCAGCAACCAGATTTAGTCTTGCTCGATTTGGAATTAAAACATAATTACCTGGCAGGATTGGATGTTATTAATCGGCTTAAGCAGACTACAGATACTACTAAAATTCTTGTCTTATCCGCTCACCAAGAAGATGAGATTATCTTTCAAACAATGCAGAAAGGTGCCTGGGGATATATAAATAAAGACAAATTAGTAGAACAATTGCTCGCGGGAATAGCTACCGTTTTGGATGGTCGAGTTTATTTAGCTGCCCCTGAAGCTACTGGATTTTTTCGCAGCTTTGGACTGCGTAATGCTAGAGAGCAAACTGCTCTAAGTCAAATTGAACTAACTGATCGCGAACAAGAAGTTTTATTGCTTCTAGTAGAAGGAGCATCCAATCGCAAGATATCCGAGCAGCTATATATTACCGTCGCCACGGTTAAGGCTCATCTAACTTCGATTTTTGAAAAATTTGATGTCAGCAGCAGAACTCAGGCGATCGTCAAAGCTTTTCGGCTGGGTTTGGTTTAGAGGGAATAGGGAGTTGAGATTCGGAAGTAGAACTAATTAATCGAGGCAACCATAACTATTAATCGCTATATGACGCTATATGAGTAATTATTTAGCTATAGCCACGGTAACTGCTACTTTACAGAGAGTTTTGCAGCATTCAATTCAGCTCGATGTTGAAGGGGCAAGTGTTAGCACTGTTAAACCAGAAAATATGGGCGGAGTGGCGGAAACAGGAGTAAATCTTTATCTTTATCACATCAAGCGTAATTCTGCCTGGGGTAAAGCCGATGTACCAGGTCGTCAGAGACGAGGAGACATCGTTAAGCGCAATCAGATAGCGATCGACCTTTTTTATGTAATTACTTTTGCTGGGAATGATAATGAGCTAGAACCCCAAAGACTTATGGGTAGTACCCTCAAGATCTTAGAAGACTGTTCGGCAATTACCCCGCAAATAATTCGCGAGACGATCGCCGATCCTGCCTTTGCTTACTTAACCGATTCTGATTTAGCCAATCAGGTTGAGGTAATTAGGACAGAATTTCTCTCGATTTCTACTGATGAACTGTCAAAAATTTGGTCGGTATTCTTCCAAACTAGCTACGCTCTCTCAGTGGTATACAAAGTAACGGCGGTAATTCTTGAAGGAGAAGAGGCATTACAAAGAGCTTTACCCGTAAGAGCGAAGAATCTAGGCGTATCACTATACAATCGCCAGCAGCAGCCGACAATCCAGCAGGTAGTAGCACATACAGGCAGATATCAACCTATTTTAACCAGCAGCATTTTATCAATTAAGGGTCAGATGCTAGATAAACCAGGTATACAGGTCAGAATTGCGGGGAGGGAAATCGTTCCCCCAACTATCAAAGCAACGGAGATCCGTCTGCCTCTAGATTCTTTGCCGGAAAATACTTTAAAAGCAGGGGTTTTACCCCTACAGGTAGGCTGCTTTGGTGCTTCAGCGAATGGCTCGATTATGTTGGAGTCGAACGTTTTTCCCTTTGTGTTACGTCCCACCATAGTTAATTTGAATCTAGCTAATTTGGAAGAGGAAGACCAAAAATATTCAGGAGAAGCGAACGTTACCTTAGATGTGGTAGTTTCTCCCCAGCAAAGAGTGATTCTCTTGCTCAACCATCGGGATGCAGATATCAACAAGAGCTATCTGTTTGAAGCGCGATCGCTTGTGGAAAACAGCAACACCGTAATCTTTGTGGTGAACAACATCGAGCCTGGAGAATATTTGGTCAGAGTCCAGATAGACGGAGCAGAAAGCACTTTAGAAATAGATAAAAATCGTACTAGCGAAACTTTTGAGCAGTACATTGCGCCTCTAATCAGAATTGAACCCTAAAAATCTATGTTAGACACCAATCGGGATTGGCAGACATATAACCAACAGTATTTAATGGCTGCGGTCGAGCAAATTCGTTTGTTATTGGCACAAAAAGCGGGTCAGGAAGTTACCCCAAACGAAGCAAACATAAGTGAATCATCAGTTCCATCTGCTTTAGAACAGCTAGCTCTTACCTTTGGCTTGTCTACTTTTGAGCGCGATATTCTGCTTTTGTGTGCGGGATGCGAACTCGATACGAGTTTTCCCGCCCTTTGTGCTTTGGCTCAGGGAGATCCGCAAAAAAACTATCCTACCTTTAGTCTGGCTCTCAACCTTCTTCCATCCCCCCACTGGAGTGCCTTCACTCCTAGCGCACCCTTAAGACGCTGGAAATTAATTGAACTAGGGGCGGGGAAAAACTTGACTTCTAGTCCTCTAAGAATTTCTGAGCGCATTCTGCACTACCTAACGGGCATCCAGCATTTAGATGAGCAGCTATTGGGGTTGATCGAACCCGTAAGAGAACTAAGTTTGGCTGCCGATTCCCATCGAGCAATCGCTAGTTCAATCGCCGAAACTTGGTCGCAAAGTGTGGGCAAATCTACCTTACCCGTAATTCAACTGTGTGGTACTGAAGCCTATAGCAAACGGGCGATCGCTTCGGTTGCCTGTAGCCAACTAGAGCTGAATCTTCACTCCATCTGCGTAGGCGTAATTCCCAGTAGTACGGTAGAGGTAAATCAGCTACTGCGCCTGTGGGATCGTGAGGCAGTATTAAACGGTAGTGCTTTACTCTTGGATTTTGGCGAACTGGGAGACAACGGCTCAAATCAAATGGCGATCGCCCATTTAATCGAGCAGATAAGCAGTCCACTAATTATTACTAGCCCTGAGAGAATCATTACCAAACAGCGAGCCTCAATTTACTATGACATCACTAAACCCAGCACTGCCGAACAGAGAACACTCTGGGAAGCCGCCTTAAGTCTTCAAGAGCTAGAGCTAGAAAGCTATATCGATACTTTAGTTTCTCAGTTTTTCTTGAGTGCGCCCGAAATAAATACAGCTTCTGCCAATGCTGCGGGGCAAACCTTATCAGCAGCTAGCTCCGAAACAGCTCTCTGGGATGCCTGTCGGGTTCAGGCTCGTCCGCGTTTGGAAAGTCTAGCTCAAAGAATCGAAGCCGTAGCGGGTTGGCAAGATTTAGTCTTACCCGAAGCCCAAAGGTCAACTTTAAAAACCATTGTGGCTCATGTCCGTCAGAGAGCAAAGGTCTATGAGAACTGGGGTTTTGCTGGCAAAAGCGATCGCGGGTTGGGCATTAGCGCCCTGTTTGCTGGACCAAGCGGGACGGGGAAAACTACCGCAGCCGAAGTAATTGCCAAAGAATTACGTCTCGATCTGTATCGCATCGATTTGAGTTCGGTAGTGAGTAAATATATCGGTGAAACCGAGAAGAATTTGCGTCGAGTATTTGATGCAGCCGAAAGTGGGGGGGCAATTTTGTTGTTTGACGAAGCCGATGCTCTATTTGGTAAACGTAGTGAGGTCAAGGATTCTCACGATCGCCACGCTAATATTGAAGTAAGTTATCTACTTCAAAGAATGGAAGCTTATCGAGGTCTGGCTATTCTGACTACCAACCTCAAAGGTTCTTTAGATACCGCCTTCATGCGTCGGATTCGCTTTGTGGTACAGTTTGCTTTTCCCGATCTCAGTCAGCGCGCGGAAATTTGGCAGCGTATTTTTCCCGCAGAGACACCGACTCACAATTTAGACGCTAGCAAGTTAGCCAAACTCAGTGTTGCAGGCGGAAATATCCGCAATATTGCCCTTAATGCCGCTTTTATTGCTGCTGATGCCGAAGAACCAGTAAAAATGGAGCATATTCTTAGTGCTGCCCGTAGCGAACATGCCAAGCTAGAAAAACCTTTGGTAGATAGTCAGGTAAAAGGATGGGTGAGTTGATGCGGTAAGGCTTACTGAAATGCAATAGTCAACCAATAAAAATTACATCTATAAACCTGGTTTTGTCATCATCAAGCGAGCGAAAAATCATTACCCGATCGGCAACGCCAGAAATCTGTTCATAAAGTACGCTAATAAAACAGTCCTTTTTCAAAGATTTATCTTGGGTGTTTACCATCGCTATCTAACTCCGACTCAAACCGATGCAGATATTAAGATGCAGATTGAGAGTTTGGAGATTTGGGGGAAAGCTGCTCAAAATGTCTATCAAAGTGATATTCCGAAAGTCAAAGCTTATGTGGGCAAGATACCATCGGGTAAAGCAGGGATTGAATTTACTACTGATGTACCGCCAGATCCAAACACACCGCCTCATTTGGCAACCTGGAGTGGCGATCCGTAAGGCTACGCGAAGCGTAATCGCTCTGGAGTAAGAACCGAAGGAGACTACGCTAAACTAAAGGTATTAACTATTACCCGTCATCCACAATGACTGCGATCGACAGTCAAAATTTAGTTCGTCTAGAAGATAACATTGCTGAAACTAAGCTAGTAGCGATGATTCGGCAAGAACCTGCTGAAATCCAGATGACTAATGGGCTGGAATTTTACACCAGCTTTGATGACTTAGATTATTTAGTCTTTGCTACTCTGACTTTATCGTCGGGAGATTGCATTGGGTTGATTCGTCACGATAATTCTCCCGCTACAGGTATGGAGATATGCGTTAGACAAGATGCCGAGAACATCCTCGCGGTGATTCAGCAAGCTATTGCAGAGATGAATTTAACTATTGAAGATCTGACTTGGATTCATCCGGAGTGCGAATGGCAGGTAAAAGATAATTCCATGAGTGAGTCAGAAATTGAAGTAAATGCTCTCTCCGATCCAAATAATCAGCCTTTGACACCTGATAGTCTCAAAAAAGTTCGCCGAATTAAGCGTAAATAAATTTTTTTAGGCGATCGCTCTGGAACATCACTGCCGTTATTCAACTTAATCTAATTTGGGTGAATAATCTTGTGGTACGAGAATATCTAATTGACGATCGCCTTGAGGATGACTTTCATTTGGCGCAGCATTGGGATTAATTACTGTTTCTACAATCAGCGATCGCTCTATTTTTCTGCCGTCGGGATTGGTTATCCGTAGAGTTAACGTCTCTGTTGTGGCTCGATCGCTGAGAGGATAAGTTAAAGTTCCTTGCCGTTCTACTTTACCAGGAACAGGCAATAGTTCGACTTTGGCTTCGGGATCGCTGATGACATTCCAGTCAAGAAGTATTTCAGGTTTAGAATTTTGGGGATTAACCTCAACGATGTATTTGGGAGGGGCTGGTTCTCCATCAATCTCGAAGGAGAGAATTTCGAGAGGCGCGGGGGGTGGTGCAGGTAAAGGGCTTGATTGAATTCTAATTACGTCACTGGTAATTGAGGAATCAACTAAATTAGGTCGATCTTTGCTGACGGACATCAGTTCAAAGATATAGTCTCCTGTTTCGATCCCTTGAGTTGGGACATTACGACAGCTAATTATGTCTGTCATATAACAGTATTCGTTAAGTTCGGAAGGAATACCCAAGCTAAAGTCATAGCTAATCGGGAGCGTGTTGACAATCCCTTCTGGGGAACGGCTTACAAGTTTAACTTCTGTTAGCTGCTGGGGTTGTAAGATATCCCAGTTAAGGAGGATGGGGTCATTCAATTCTGCCTGATAGACTGGTTGGCTGGGAGTTAGATTAGCTAGCTGTGGCGCTTGCGGGGGTGCGATCGCAATAGTTGATGATTTTTGGCGATCGACGACTGTAGTATCTTGGTCTTTAGTTTGGGCGATCGCTGCTAGTTCAAAGATATATTGTCCTGGCTGTTTGAGGGTTAGGGGTACGCGGTTACAAATTAGGTTTTTCTCTTGTGACTGGCAGAATGATTCTAAACTGGCGATTGTGCCTGCTTCCAAGTCATATGTTTGCATGGGATACTTGACTGCACCATCAGGGTTGTAACCCTTTAGCTGTATTGCTTGAAGTTGGTCGTGGTTATTGAGTTTAAAATCGAGGTAAACTGCATTCTGGCTATCTGGGGTAACGGCAAATTGAGTAATTTGCGGAACGGGTGCGGGTTGAATCGTAATAGTGTTAGTGGTGGCGGTAACATCGGCAATGTTAGGTTCGCTGGAGGAAACAGTTAACTCGAAAATATAGTCTCCAGACTGTCGGGCATCGGTACGCACGTTGCGACAGTAGAGAACGCGCTGCCAGGTACATTGTTCTGATAGCGATTCGGGTAATCCCGACGCAGAATCG
>JBCCNG010000074.1:0-11049 GCA_039025955.1 Cyanobacteria bacterium P01_C01_bin.72
ATATTTTAGCATTAATGTACTCAAGACCTATTTCTGACTAATGAACTGAAAAATGTCCAAATTTGTAGAGGCAATGACTGTCGTATCTTCTCATAGCCATCCCTCTCCAGAAAACAATAGGGTTGGGAAATCGACCGACCAGAATTCCAACCCTATTGTGGCGCTAAAAGAATTAGTTGCCAATCTCCAAAGGGAACAGAATAAAATTCAAGACCTCCTCAGCTCATTAGGATTTGCGCTGCGTAGTTTTAGCAATCTCAATCAGTTCCTTGAATTAACTCCTTTGATGGCGGCAAGAGTTACCGATTCGATTGGTGGAGTACTAGTTTTATACAAAGAAAACAAAGTACATTTAGAGCAGATTCATTGTCAAGATAGTAAAATTGGTCTGGAAGTTAACAATGTATTTGAGCGAGTAAACTACCAGATTAATCAGTCTCAGATAGGTCATCAGCAAACGATAAATACGGCATCTCAACTGTCAGAAATTATTGATGAGAAGCTAAGGCAAGAATTAGAGCCGAAAGTACTTTTTTTTGGTACTCCTATCTTGGTCAAAAATATTGAGCAAGGTCGTCTTTACGTTTTTAGTACCGAGGCAGACTATACTTGGACTCCTACTCGGAGAAAATTAACTCAGCTAGTAGCAGATCAGACAGCAGTGGCGATCGCCAATCATGAACTAACGGTAGAATTACGCTCCAAAGAAAGACAAGACCGTGAGTTAGAAATTGCCTCAGAAATTCAGCTACGTTTACTGCCAAGCAAGTGTCCCCAAATCAAAGGCTTGACTATTGCTGCTAAATGCGAAACCGCCAATCGAGTGGGGGGTGACTACTACGACTTTATCCCGACCAACTATGACCGCCTGCAAAATAGTCAGCCAGAAATTGGCTCAGATGTCCCCTGGAGTATTGTTATTGGCGATGTGATGGGGAAAGGCGTTCCTGCTGGTTTAATTATGACTATGACCAGAGGTATGTTACGTGCCGAAGTGCTAAATCGCCATTCTCCAGCGCAAATTATGCGTCATCTCAATCGGGTAATGTATGCCGATCTGGAGAATTCCCATCGATTTGTCAGCATGTTCTACTCAGAATACGATCCAGTCAAGCAGACGCTTTCTTTTACAAATGCGGCTCATAACCCTCCTTTATTGTGGCGTAAGCAGACTAATAAGCTCGAACGATTGGATAGCTGGGGGATGTTGATCGGTTTGGACATGGAATCAGAATACGAGGATGCGACGGTACAGCTTGCTCCTGGAGACACGATTATCTACTATACCGATGGTTTTACAGATGCTGCCAACGAAGTTGGCGATCGCTTTGACGAAGAAAATCTCTGTCTATGTTTCAAATGGGCTTGTCAGCATCTAGATACTCCAGAAGAAATTCTTGACCACGTATTTGCTCAGGTCAAGCAGTTTAGTGGGGCAAACAAAAGTCATGGGGATGATATGACCTCAATTGTGATGAAGATTCAGGCGATCAATTAGCAAGATTACTTTTTAGTTTTTGCTGGCGATTTAAGTAATCTGAGATTAGATTGGGTGCAATCAACCTTATTTAAACTTCTAAACTCATGGAAATATTCTTTAATGACCAGCTAATTCAGCTCTTATTTGAGTTGCACCATAACTACTTCCTGCCGATGTCTGGTCTGTTAGCTCAAAGTATTGAAGACCCTGATATTTTAGGTCAGCTACAAGATGCCTGGTTCAATTTTATTGACTCAGGACAAGTTTGGGCATTGTGCTTTGGGATATTCTTTGGCTATGGTTTTAAAGGGTTTACAGGCTAATTTATTCCCCCTAATCTCCAACAGTTGGGGTGGAATGCTATTTTGCGTTGGGAGTAATCTCTGACCTAAAATAATTTAGTCGTGTAATTACTAAACGTCTTATTGTGAGCAAGCAAAAAACCTGGAGCGATCGCTTTGAATCAGCTCTTAATCCAGCGATCGCTATTTTTAATGCCAGTATTGGTTTTGATATTGAACTAATTGAATACGATCTAACTGGCTCGATTGCTCACGCTAAAATGCTGGCACAAACTAAAATCATTACCGACCAAGAAGCACAGCAGCTAGAGTCAGGACTAGAGCAAATCCGTCAAGAATATCAGCAGGGCAACTTTAATCCAGGGGTAGAAGCAGAGGACGTACATTTTGCGGTGGAAAGAAGACTGATCGAAATCGTGGGGGATGTGGGTAAGAAACTCCACACAGGGCGATCTCGTAATGACCAGGTGGGGACGGATATTAGACTCTATCTACGAGCAGAAATCAGAGCTATTCAGCAGCATTTGCGGCAGTTTCAGACGGCGCTACTCAACCATAGTCAGCAGCACGTTGAAACTTTGATTCCTGGCTACACTCATCTGCAAAGAGCGCAACCCATCAGCCTGGCTCATCATCTCTTAGCATATTTCCAGATGGCACAAAGAGATTGGGAAAGACTGGAAGATGTCTATAAACGGACAAATATCTCTCCTCTCGGCTGTGGAGCATTAGCAGGAACAACTTTCCCCATTGATCGTCACTATACTGCCGAATTACTAGGTTTTGAGCAGATATATGAAAATAGTTTAGATGGCGTAAGCGATCGCGATTTTGCGATCGAGTTTCTCTGTGCTGCCAGCTTGATTATGGTGCATCTCAGTCGCCTCAGTGAAGAAATGATTCTTTGGGCATCCCAGGAATTTAGCTTTATTACCCTCAAGGATACCTGTGCCACGGGTTCGAGTATTATGCCCCAAAAGAAAAATCCTGATATTCCTGAACTGGTGCGAGGTAAAACAGGTCGAGTATTTGGTCATCTCCAAGGCTTACTGACGATTATGAAAGGTTTACCCTTGGCATATAACAAAGATTTACAAGAAGATAAAGAAGGGTTGTTTGATGGAGTCAAAACAGTTAAGGCTTGTCTGGAAGCTATGACAATTTTGCTCAGTGAGGGTATCGAATTCAAAACGCCGAGACTAGCCGCAGCAGTAGCCGAAGACTTTTCCAATGCTACCGACGTTGCCGATTATTTAGCATCTAAAGACGTTCCTTTCCGTGAGGCTTATAATTTGGTAGGTAAGGTAGTAAAAACTAGCATTGCGGCGGGAAAACTGCTGAAAGATCTAACTCTAGAAGAATGGCAACAACTGCATCCCGCTTTTGAAGCCGATATCTATGAAGCGATCGCTCCTAAACAAGTGGTCTCTGCCCGTAATAGTTACGGTGGCACAGGTTTAGCTCAAGTCAGTCAAGCAATTGAACGAGCCAAGTCACAGATTATCTGATGCCCGCTAGTATTGCTTAAATTAATCGCAGTTGACTAAGCTAATTCTGAGCGCCAATTCTTCCTAACTCTCAATGACCTCTAATTATCTGTTTTACGGATAGCTAGAGCGTTAAGTATCCAGCTCCCAACCAATATAAAAGTATCTAGATTTTGTTCATGCGTCATTCCTGGCGGTTTATTTCCACCGTAGTCGGCATTGTCTTCCGTCATCCTGTTACGGGGACAACAATTATTCCTGTATTGCCCGATGGTCGGATTGTGATGATTCAGCGTAGTGATTCAGGTAAATGGGGTTTACCTGGTGGTATGGTTGATTGGGGAGAAGATATTCCCCATGCTGCCAGTAGAGAGCTAGCAGAAGAAACAGGCTTGAAACTGGTTAAAATTAAGAGCCTGCGGGGTGTCTATTCCGATCCGCAACGAGATCCGCGACTTCACTCGATCTCGATTTTGCTAGAGGTAGAAGCAGAAGGAGAACTAGATGCAGAAGATAAGCTAGAAGTATTGCAGGTCAAGGCTTTCACTAGAGAAGAATTGCCCCTGGGAGATTTAAGCCACGATCATGACCGTCAACTGCGAGATTATCTTGCTGGCAAAGTGGCGATCGCTTAATATTTCGGCTGACTTTATATTGCTTTATTTTTCTGTTCTGTCTCTAAGATACATTTCCCCTCAAGGATACGGTATCTGCTATCTTCAAAAATAGTACATATATCCTGTAGAGTGGTGATCGCTGGGGTAATTCCTGCTTCTAGCTGGGCGATCGCTTTTTGCGTCACGGGCTGTTGATCTCGCAACCAGCGGCTATTGCTCAGATAGTCTGGATTAAAACTAGATTTATCGATCAGCCACAGATCTACTCCATAGCGTTGAATAAAATCTTGGGCTACTGTCAAATCGGCGGTATATTGAGCCTCGATTAAATTGAAAATGCGTTGCCGTAGGGGGAAAAAATAGCTTGTATGATAGGGGATGGCATGTTCTTCACTAGATAGCACCGAACGCTGGGTAAAGCTGCTGATACTGCTGGCTTCGTCCGTTATAGATGCAACGAGGGTGTCTTTTGGTTGCTCTTGAATGAATTCATAGAGTTCTAAATGTTTTCCCTTGATGTAGTAAGTATTTAAAAATGGCTTTTGACTCAGAGGAAAACCAATCAAAAGTGTTAAGAATAGTGCCGTAGCAGTCTGGGCGATCAAGGATTTATCCTGTTTTCCTGGGTGATTAGCTGCCCAGCGCCAAACCGCTTCTAAGATTGCCATTAAGAAAATGCCTGCGGCGATCGCCATAACTAGCCGTAGACTACGAGACATATAGCGACTGGGGAGATAGAGCTTAAATAGCAGTGCGTGAGCGAGTATAAACCAGCCGAGGGAAGCGATTAGCAGATCTCGCAAGTAGGAGATTTTGGGATTAACTTGCTTGAGAAGAGGATACCGTTGGGGAAATTTATATAACAGGGGCAAAAACAATCCCGTGGCGGCTAAATAGGGGACAAATGATTGATAGAGTCTAAATCCCGTCCGTCTACCGCTAATCCAATATTCCCAAAGATTATTATCAAAAAATCCTGTCCTTCCTCCGTGGGCAAACTGAGGTATATTTCTTGCCTGTTCGAGAGTAATTGTTGGTCCATATTCCCCAGAAGATAGGGCATAGGGTAGCAGCAGCAGAAAAGACGCTGTTAAACCAACCCCGCTTAAGAATAAAACCTGCTTATTAGGATGCAAACGAGGTATAAATCCTTTAAACTGCCATAGCTGCAAAAATAGCGCTCCAGCGAAGATCAAAACCGTGGGGGGATAGAGGATCGCGGTAAAGAGAATCGTGATACAGACTCCTGTAAGCGATCGCTTGAGCCAAAAATAAAGGAAAATCAGGAATACAGGATAGACAAAATCCTTCGCTGTTCCTGAAATAGTGCCGTTTTGCGACCAAATATTCTGGCTAAAAATTAGGCTCGTAACAAATGCACCAAAGGGAATGGGCAAAAGTTCTAGACTCACGGCGAAACAAAAAACCGTGATCACGATTGCCAAAATTCCTGGTAGCAACTTACTAAGTACCTGTGGCTCGATCCCTAGCATAGCTACTCCCCTATAAAGAGTTTTTACACCCCAGGGAGAAACCGACTCATAATAATCAGCAATCAGATCATTTTGAAACAACTCTGGATCAAGAAAACGACTCATCCAAAAAATATGCTGACGGGCATCATCTTGGATCACATACTCACTGCCAAAAGCCTGTTTTAGTGCCAGTAAAGCGTAAATTACCGTAAAGCAGAGACTTAAACCAAGCCAGAAAAGCGATCGCCTTGTGTATAGTTTAGTTTCAGTCGCCAACAGAAATTTGGATATTTTTGCGATCGACATTTTAAGATAAGTAGGTTTAACGTCGAATATACTAACTCTTTTCCGCTTCGATTTTGAGCCGACTTTTCCTATCTACTAGCCATCGCCCAATATTCTGATGTCACAAGAATCCTTGCCTACTTTTTCCCTCGTTATTCCTGTCTACAACGAAGAAGAAATTATTGCCGCTACAGTAGAGCATCTGCACCAAATTTTGCAGCCAAATTATGAATATGAAATCATTGTGGTTAATGATGGCTCAACGGATTCCACTTCTCAGGTATTAGCTTCTCTCACAGACATTACTCTGATCGAACATAACTATAATCGTGGCTATGGTGCTGCTCTCAAAACGGGCATCCGACAGGCGCAGTATCCCCTGATTGTAATTACTGATGCGGACGGAACATATCCCAATGAACGCATTCCTGACTTACTACATTTATCTAGAAAGGCGGATATGGTTGTGGGTTCAAGAACGGGTGAAAATGTTACCTACTCAACCCTGCGTAAGATTCCTAAGTGGTTTCTGGTTCGTTTTGCTCAATGGGTAACAAAAACCAAAATCCCCGACTTAAACAGCGGCTTACGTGTCTTCCACCGCGATATTCTCGTCAAGTTTGTACCTGTCTTGCCCAACACCTTCAGCTTTACCACCACAATTACGATCGCGATGCTGACCAATAACTATATTGTTCACTATGAGCCAATCGATTACTTTCATCGGGTGGGCAAAAGCAAAATCAAACCGATCCGCGATACCCTCCGCTTTGTACAGCTAATTCTGCGTATGGGTGTCTATTTTGCGCCCCTAAGAATATTCCTCCCCGTTGCGGGGTTATTTGCCCTGGGCTGTATAGGATCTTTGTGTAACGATTTATTTATTGAGCAAGATTTAACCGAATCAACTCTGATCCTCTTTGTCGCCGCAATTCAATTTGGGATGTTTGCTCTTTTAGCCGATATGATTGATCGCCGTAGCGGTAGATTTTAAAGAGTATTTTTTAGGTCGTGCATAGCTCTTTTTAACAAAAAGCGATCGCTTCATTCTCAGATCTGGTTTGATATTTGATGATTAGACCTTTGATGTTAACTTCTTTGATTAGCTTTTCCAGGATCAACTTGTCTATAGTTAGCTGAACTAAAATTTGATGCTCTAATATTTTGATGGGATAATGCTGGTTGCCCAAAACGTGACCCAGATAAACTAATTTTGCTAGTGCTATCTGTTTATCTACGGCGGAGAAATCCAGGACTAATAGTTCTTGCTGCTGTAAATTAATTAGAACCAACTTACCCGAATCAGTTTGAAATATATCCCCTGAGCGTAAAGTTAAATCTCGGTTTTTAATAATTCCTATAGCCATCCCTGAATCTGAGTGAGCGTGGATTCTTCCTTTCTGGCGATCGCTTTGTTCTAATCTCAACTCTAGATATGAATTAGTATTAATAGTCTGGGCTAAGTCAGGGTTGTCGTTAACATTACCCAGATATACTTGTGCTATTTCAGTCATAATTTTTTTTCACTTTCTACTTGGGGCTTACTGAATAACTCAAAACTACTTATTTATACCAATTCTCGAAATTAGCTATTATAGATGGCAAATTATTTTTTATTAATTAAAAACTCCTCTGCTGCCCCACTCCTCTGCTCCCCACTCCCCCTGCTCTTCTACTTAGGAATATAAGGTAAATAAGGCTGATTAGTCATGGAGCGAATACAGTTTATTGTCTGAGTAAAATATCGTTTTAGCCTGCTTGTTTTATCGCTCAAGGCACGAATTAAAATCCCGTTAGTATTAGGTAAGGTCGAAATTGCTGTCTCTAGATGATAGGAATTCGAAGGAGCGATTTCTAACAACTGGTCAATTAATAAATCAAGTTTAAGATCGGGAAAAACAGCGATCGCACTGCCCATAATTGGTAAGGAGGCAAATAGCTGATGATGCCTAAATTTATTTTGTTTACCAATTAGACGTGTGGCATCAGCAAATAAAAGTCTTCCTGTAAGATCTTGCACCTGGAGGCGGTTCAAATAATAATTAAAATCATAATACTCCTGCTTCGCTAATCTCCCTGGCAGAACAATTTCACTCAGCCATAGCTTTGCCCGATCATGCATCTTAATAACCGTGTTTTGCTCTAAAACCGCATCTCGATAGAGAATTATCGGCTCGGGACACAATTCCAAACTAGCATCCGCCTCCACAACAATTTGATAATTAATTACCCCTTTACTAGTATTTAATCGCAGGGGATGGACTTTAGTCGCCGCCTGATCTGTAAGGTGTAAATGGCTGTTTGCCGCAAGCTGGAGAGACAAATTGAGTCGATCTCCTGCTAGCAAACCTGGAGAAGTATTAATTAAATAGTGATAGACTCGTTGCGAAGCCGCACCTTCCAAATAAAATGGCGTAGATAAGCGTAAGGGAAAAGTCGTATACTGATGGCGACAAACTGTTTTATTATCCAGGTCGCAGCCAAGAGCCAACTCTAAATTATGCTGATATTTAACACTTTGAACTGTCACAAATCTGATTTGAATACCTAGCGAAATAAAACTGTTTTAAAAATAAAATCTTGCACCGCTTCTAATCCCTCTTGGGTCTTGCAGTTAGTATAGGCGATCGCCTTCCCATTTCTATATTCAGGCGCTTGCTGACGAATTAGAGCCAAATCTGCCCCTACATAGGGAGCAAGATCAATCTTGTTGATCACGACCAAATCTGCCTGGACAAATCCTGGTCCATTCTTACGGGGAATATCATCTCCCGCACCTACGTCAATCACAAAGATATAGGCATCAACCAAATCATAGCTAAAGGTAGAGGCTAAATTATCGCCACCACTTTCAATAAAAATCAGATCAAGCTGAGGATAAAGCAACTCCAAATCCTTCACCGCCAACAAATTCATTGTCGGATCTTCCCGAATTGCTGTATGGGGACAGCTACCCGTTTCCACGCCGATAATTCTCTCAGGGGCAAGAAAACCCTTATCTTTGAGGCGATCTGCATCCTCGGTAGTCAAAAGATCATTAGTCACCACCGCCACCTCAAGATCCTGCTGAGTCAGCATTGGCACTAAACACTCCAACAGTGCCGTTTTGCCACTACCTACAGGACCCCCGATACCTAACCTTGCTACAGACTTATTATTCATCGTCGAGCATTATACCGCCTAAACTTTCCCTTCCACCAAACCATTAAAACCATAAATCTCTCTTGTTCCAGCGATCGCCACTAAGTTTACTACCTTCTCGTCTCCTGGCTCAAACCTAACTGCTGTGCCAGCAGGAATATCCAAACGCATACCTTTAGTTTGCTCCCGCTCAAACTGGAGTGCCGTATTAACCTCAAAAAAGTGAAAATGAGAACCAATTTGAATCGGGCGATCGCCTGTATTAGCCACCTCAATTTCCAGAGTAGCGCGACCTTGGTTTAATTCAATTGTGCCTGGTTGAGTGATTATTTCGCCTGGAATCATTTCTTTCGCTGGGAATTTTCTTATTTTATGGTTGTTGATAATATCGTTCTTAGCTTTTAGCCGAATTCAAAATTAACTGCCAACAAATGATAAATGTTCAATGTTTAATGCTCAATGCTCAATGATAAATGTTTACTGAATCGGCTTGTGTACCGTCACTAACTTTGTCCCATCAGGAAAAGTAGCCTCAACCTGCACTTCTTCGATCATTTCGGCAATACCGTCCATGACATCCTCGCAACAAAGAATAGTTGTACCATAGCTCATCAATTCGGCTACGGATCGCCCTTCCCTTGCGCCTTCTAGAATGGCAGCCGAGATATAGGCTACTGCTTCAGGATAGTTGAGCTTTAAACCTCTATCCTTACGCCTTTCAGCAAGTAGCCCAACGGTAAAAATGGTTAGCTTATCTTGTTCTTGAGGAGATAGTTGCATCTGAATCTAGGGAACAACAGGGAATTAGAATTAATTTGAGAAATTAACTAAGTATTCTACAGTTACCGATCCCTGCCAACCGTAAATCCTAAGCTTTTAATAATAAATTTGCTCATCAGCAATTGGAGAGTTTAAAGCGATCGCCCAAAGATACTTAACTTCATATTTTTAGCTAAATAAGAAATAAATCATAAACATTGTGTTGGGGGCTACAAAACTCCCCAGATGATAGAGAGTAGTGCTTTATGTTGATAGAGTAAGTAGCTCATTGCCCGATTACTGTCGATAGAATAAGCAGATACGAAAATCTTCACGATTAGAATTAATCGCCCTGGTTTTGTCAATCACTGCTCCAACTAAACCTTTAAGCGATCGTCAATCAAAATTATGAACGATGCCACTTTTTTCAATTCAGGATTTGATTTCTCCTATGCTCGTCCCAACCAGGATACAGAGTTATTAGAACAATTTGGCTTTATTCCAGGCTTAAAAGAGTTTTTGGTCATCCGTCAGGTACATGCTCTCGAACACGCAACGGTATGGATGTTGAGCGATACTGTCAATTCCCAATCCGCAAAGCTGATAACTAGCTATCTTTCTGCTGACAATGAGACTATTGGTGGACTATCTACCGAGAAAGGATTCTATCTATATGGTGACATTAACCCTCTCAAGCTAAGAAATGCTGTTAAGCAAGCCTTAAGCCGTTTACAGCAGGGTGAGTGGAATCTAGCGCTTCATCCTCGCTGCGGGACAAACTCATCCGTTGCGGCAATGCTCACCGCAGGAATGACAGCTACAGCTTATCTTACCCTACCGCGATCGCCCTTACATCAGATTGTCGGCATGGGACTAGCGGCGATGACGGCAAACTATCTTGCTCCCGATATTGGTATCTACGTCCAGAAATACATTACTACGGCAATTCCTTTTAACCTTAAGCTTCAAAAGATTACTAAAATCAGAGATAAATCAGGAAATTCAGGCTATTTTGTCAGATTAAAGTGGATTGATTAAGGCTAGATTAATTAAGGCGATCGCTCAGTCAATCCCTAATTTAATTTTTGAAAAAATCTAGTTTGATTTGATTGATCTGGGCTACGAGAAATATACCCTACTGCTCACATTGATTGAATATGCGCCTTCTGCTTTCTACCTCCTGCCTCCATAAACAGTGGACGTTTACTCATCCCACTTACTACAGTTAACTGACTCTGGAGGATCGGAAGCTTTATCTTGCTTGATCTTTTCAATGTATTGCTGATTAACCTGTTCATCAACTATCCATTCACTATTTTCTGAATTCCAATTACCTTTATAAATAGCTTGTTCCCAGTTACAAGCTATTTTTATCTGAAAGAGGGTTAGATACTCGACTCCGATTAGATTAGCACCACTGAGGTCGACAAATCCGAGCTTGCCACCACTGAGGTCAGCACCACTGAGGTCAGCACCACTGAGGTCGGCACCACCGAGGTCGGC
>JBCCNG010000075.1:0-11022 GCA_039025955.1 Cyanobacteria bacterium P01_C01_bin.72
CAACGACCAGGGTCAGGTCACCGCGACACGGGTCTACGCGGCGGGGCTGCGGGCCGGGACTTGGGAGGTCTACTCCGCCGACGGCGAGCAGAAGCTCCGCGAGGGCTGATTTGACCCATGCTGATATTCGTAATGCTAATTTACGCAATGCCAACCTAGAGCAGACGAATCTTACTGATGCCGATCTTGATGGGGCTACTATGCCTGACGGCACAGTTTATCGTCCTTATCTTGGGGATCTACACGCAGGTTTGTAATTGTCTAGCTCTAAGCTCTAAGCGACTCGTATATCAGATTTTGAAAAGGATGGTGTCGATCATGCATCATCCTTATTTATTAATCCTCAATCAACAATTAACAATCACCAATTAACAATCAACCAAAAACGATCGCAATTGAAATATGAACAATTTTTTTGATGTCTTTATTTCTTATGGACGTGCTGACAGTAAGGATTATGCGATCGCCCTGAATCGTGAGTTGACGCAGCAGGGTTTGAATGTTTGGTTTGATCAGGATGATATTCCTTTGGCGGTAGACTTTCAGGCGCAAATTGACCGTGGGATTGAAAAGGCGCACAATTTTGTGTTTATTATTGCCCCCCATGCGGTTAATTCGCCCTATTGTCTGAAGGAAATTGAATTAGCAGTTAAATTTAATAAGCGCATTATTCCCATTCTCCATGTTGAGGAGATTAGCCGCGAGACTTGGCAGCGCCGAAATCCGCAGCAAAACGAAAAAGACTGGCAATATTATCAAGAAAAAGGACTAAATTCTAGCTTTACTAAGCTGCACCCTGTAATTAGCAAGATTAACTGGATTTATAGTCGAGATGTTGATGATTTTGCTACTGCTATAGCAGGTTTACTGGAGGCGATCGCTTTAGAGCAGGAATATGTGGTACGGCATACGCAGCTTTTGGCTCAGGCTCTGGACTGGGAAAAAAATCAGCGGCAAACGAACTACCTTTTGACTGGTGTAGCTCGCAAAGAGGCGGAAACCTGGTTAAAACGAAGATTTGGCGATCTCCAGCCCCCCTGTATCCCTACAGATTTACACTGCGAGTTTATTAGCGCCAGTATCAAAAATGCTAATAATTTGATGACTCAGGTGTTTTTAGCCGCCGCGACGGAAGATGATGGGATTAAGCAGAAAATTGCCAAGACTCTGATGCGGCAAGGTCTAACCATCTGGACAAATCAGACAGATATCAAGACTGGTAGTGCCTTCCAACAGGAGATTAATCGCGGTATTGAGGGAGCAGACACATTTGTTTACTTGCTCTCAGAGTCTGCTTTGCGATCTCCCTATTGTCAACAGGAGTATCGCTACGCCGTAGTTAACCAGAAACGGATTATTCCCTTACTCATTCAGGCGATCAACTTAAAACTGATTCCTCGTGAGCTACAAAAGTTACAGTTTATTGACCTGACTCAACCAGAAAACTACTGTCAGGCGATCAATAAATTATTAAAAGAATTAAAGCGGGATGCCTACCACCTGGAAAATCAAAAGTTACTCCTAGTCAAAGCTTTAAAATGGCAGCGACAAAATCAAAACCCCAGTCTTTTACTCCGCAGCTATAATCTCCAGCATTTTGCCGACTGGCTCAAAGTAGCCCAAAAGCGACAGGATTATCATCCTTTACCTGTCCAGTCAGAATTTATCACCGAAAGTCTCAAGCAGCCTAAAATATCTTCTCTAGAGGTTTTTATCTCTTATTCTCGGGTTGATGCCGATTTTGCCCGTCAGCTTAACGATACCCTAACGGAAGTAGGTAAATTTACCTGGTTCGACCAAGAAAGTATTGCCACGGGAGCCGATTTTCAGCAGGAAATTTATCGGGGTATTGAGCAGTGCAACAACTTTCTGTTTGTGATTTCCCCAGCGGCGATCGCCTCTAAGTATTGCAACGCCGAAGTAGAATATGCCCATAGTCTCAACAAGCGAATCATCACGGTAGTTTATCAACCTGTAGCTGCCAAAGACTTACCCCCAACTTTAGCCAAGATTCAGTGGCTTGATTTTAGTCAAAATAAGCTTAATTTTGCGGCTCATTTCCCCACATTAGTTAGGGCGCTCGATACTGATCGCGAACACGTGCAGTACCATACAAAATGGTCACAGCGAGCCAGAGAATGGCTACAAAGAGATAAAAGTGACGATCTGCTATTGCGCGGGAGTGAATTTGTCCTGGCACAAAACTGGCTCGAAGCAACACGACAAGAACACAAACAGCCTCCTATTACTCAGCTACAGCAAGAATATATTGCCAGCAGTGAAAAGCAGATAGAGGCGATCGCCATTGCGGAGGAGCATCGACAGGCAGAGATCCTACGCTTACAGCAAGAGCGCACCCAAGAAGCCGAAGCTAGATTAGTCCAAGAAACTAAATATGCCCAACACCAGAAATTGTTGGCAGGTATTGCCACCATGGGCTTTGTGATTACGACAGCTCTGGGACTGGCTGCTTTATTTGAGTACCGCATCTCGAAAATTAACGAAGTAAACGCCATGAGCTTATCTAGTGAAGCCCTCTTTGCTTCCCATAAAAAGTTAGATGCTCTAACCGAAGCAGTTAGAGCCAAACAACAGCTACAGAAGCTAGAGTTAATTATCGGCAACGCTCCTGAAATCCGAGTTAAAGATGCATTACAGCAGGCAGTATATACGATCAAAGAGCGTAATCGTCTCTCGGGACATTATGGCGCTGTCTTGGGAGTCGCTTTTAGTCCCGACGGCAAGTTAATCGCCTCTGCTAGCGCCGACAATAGCGTCATTCTCTGGGAGGAGGATGGTAGTCTGCTCACTCGCTTGTCAGGACACGAGGGTTCAGTCAACGCCGTAACTTTCAGTCCCGACGGCAAGTTAATTGCTTCTGCTAGTGCCGATAATACGGTTAAACTCTGGCGAAAAGACGGGAGTTTAGTCAAAACCTTTAGGGGACAGTCGGACTTTAATCAGGTAGCCTTTAGCAATGATGGTCAGGTCTTAGCCTTAGCGGCAAAAGACGGCACGGTACAGCTACGGGATCTGGATTATGATCAGTTCAAACTTATGGCAACTCTAAGGGGGGACAACCCTACAGGGAGTTCATTTAATGCGGTCGCCTTTAGTCCTGACAATCTTTTTATTGCCGCCGTCAGCGACGATCGCACCGTCAAAGTTTGGCAGCGAGACGGCACTTTAGTGAGCGTGCTAGGAGATACCCAAGGTCATCGTCGTCGGGTACTGAATCTGGCATTTAGCCCCGATAGCCAGCTAATTGCTACCGCTAGCGAAGATCGTACGGTCAAAGTTTGGCAGCGAGACGGCACTTTTTTAAGAACTCTCAGGGGACATCAAGGTTCAGTCCGAGACGTGGCTTTTAGTCCCGATGGTCAGCGAATTGTCTCGGGGAGTCACGATTTAACTATAAAACTATGGTTAGTAGACGGTACGGCGCTACAGACCCTAAGAGGGCATCGCGATCGCGTGACGGCAGTGGATTTCAGTCTTGATGGCAAATATATTCTTTCTGGTAGCGATGATAATAGCGTTAGATTATGGCAGCCTGATAATAAATTATTAAAGACCCTCTATCGACATCATAATTCGGTCAAGGCAGTAGATTTTAGCCCTGGTGGGGCATATATCGCTTCTGGTAGTACCGATCATACGGTCAAACTCTGGAAAAAAGACGGTACTTTTATCCGCACCATAACGGGTCATGGCGATCGCGTTTACGGAGTGGTATTTAGCCCCGATGGTCAATATCTTGCCTCTGCCAGTGGCGACAAAACGGTTAGACTCTGGAAAAAAGACGGTACTTTAGTCAACACTATGACGGGTCATGGCGATCGCGTTTACGGAGTGGCATTTAGTCCCGATGGTCAATATCTTGCCTCTGCCAGTGCCGATCAGACGGTTAAACTCTGGAATACTCAAGGGGAATTACAAACAACTATGGTTGGGCATCAAGATGAAGTTAACGCCGTTGTGTTTAGCCCCAATGGAAAATATATTGTCTCTGGGAGTGGCGATAATACGATTAAGCTTTGGAATACTGGGGGACAACGGCTCATGACTCTCAAGGGACATCAAAGCACTGTTTTTGCCCTCGATGTTAGTGCTGATGGAAAATATATTGTCTCTGGGAGTGGCGATAATACGATCAAGCTTTGGACTATAGATGGCGAATTTTTAGATAGCCAGAAAGCTCATACAGATTCGGTTTTGGGCGTAAAGTTTGGTCCCGATAACCAAACAATTGGCAGCGCCAGCGTCGATCTCACTATCAAACTGTGGCGCTGGAACGGTAAGCGAGCTAATTTAGAAACGACTTTGCTCGGTCATGATCAGGCTGTAGAGGCTCTGGATTTTCATCCCCATGATGCAACTCTAGCTTCCAGCAGTGATGATCGCACGGTAATTCTCTGGAACAAACACAATATTAACAATCTCGATGACTTACTAGAGCATAGCTGTAGCTGGCTCAGTGACTATCTGGCTCATAATCTGACCGTGGCTTATGGAGATCGCCTCCTCTGTCGAGGCGTTGAGCAAAATGAACACCATGATGAAAATCACTAGCAGTATGGAACAGGCGATCGCCACTACAGCATCTCCCCGACAGGTTTTCCTTTTTTCGGGTCATATGATTGATGCGCCCCAGCGCCCACAGCCACGCTTCCCCGCCGCTATGGAACAGGAGGCAGCAGTAAAAATTGGCGAGATCTTAGACAAACTAGAGGCTAGTCAGCGCCATTTAGCGATCGTTCCTGGTATTGCCTGTGGCGGAGATATTTTGTTTATCGAAGCCTGTTTAGCCCGCCAGATGAAGGTGCAGGCTTATTTACCTTTTGCTCCAGCAGAATTTATCACTCAGTCTGTCGGCTTTGCGGGAGATGACTGGGTGGAGCGCTTTCAAAGGATCATCAATCATCCCCTGGTTGAAATTCACTTCCAGCTAGAAGAATTAGGGGCAGTCCCTCCAGAAGAAAATCCCTTTGAGCGTAACAATCGCTGGACGCTGAGATCCAGCTTGAACTACGACATTAATAAGTTACGGCTAATTGTTCTATGGGACGGAAAAGGAGGAGATGGACAGGGGGGAACATTCGATATGGTCAAGCAGGTAAGGCAGTTGGGAGGAACTGTGGAGCATCTGGATACAACTAAGTTTGATTTTTGGGCAAGATAATTTGGGCAAGATAAGACTAGGAAGCGCAAACAAAGGTCGAGCGATCGCTCTTGGTTTCTTTTCTTATAACTTTTCAACCACCTTGATCGAGGAAATAAGTAATGGATAGTACCCTAAATATCGGCAACGTTGACCAGAAGCAGACTACAGATGTAGCAGAACCCAAAAACTATAGCGATCGCTTTAAGCAGGAAATGCACTCTCTAATCGAACAGATTGAACTGTCAAATCTACAGCGACAGTTTATGAAATCTCGTTGGCTATCGCAAATGCTGTGGCTGGAAAGCCGAGCACAGCAGAATCGCAACCAATATTATTTTCTACGTTTAGTTACCATCATCGGAGGGGTAATCGTCCCTGCTTTAGTTAGCCTCAACATCAGCGCCGGCAATGTACAGACGGTAATTGGCTGTGTGGCATTTGGCTTAAGCCAAGCTGTTGCCATCAGCGCCGCTGTGGAAGAATTTTTCCACTATGGTGAGCGCTATCGCCATTATCGCAACACCGCTGAATTGATGAAGATTGAAGGCTGGCACTTTTTTCAGTTGAGTGGTGCTTATCGCCAGGCTCAAAGTCATAGTGAAGTTTATGCTGATTTTGCTCAACGAGTAGAAAATATCATGCAGCGAGATGTAGAAGGCTACTTTAGCCAGGTGATTCAAGACCAAGAAAAATCAAAATCACAACAGCACAAGTCTACATCAGCGCAGTAGGGGTGCAGAGGCGCATGGGAGTAGGGGAGATTTTATGGTTTTCTAGCAGCTTAAAGCAACAAAAATCTTAAAAATGTAAGAGTGAAATGTTAGTTATTCCTGTCTGAGATTACTATCAGATCAATAGTGGGATTAGGTTCATTTTAAACAGCGCCATAAAATCAGATTGTGTATGGTTAACTAGTAAAGTACAAAGATAAAAGTAATTGTTTCAAGTTACTTCTAACTGCTAAAATTCTGAAACCCAGACGATGAATATCAAAAAGTAATCTACAAGGGAAACATCCAGGCAAATGGATGCAGCGCCAAATTAGCTATGTCAAGTTAGCCACATATGTTCAGTTTTAGCCAAAAAACCAAGCGTAAAAGAGGTGTAATCCTTTCTCCCAGAGGCTGGCAGCGTTTATCTTCTGCTCAACAAGCTTGTGAACATCAGCGCAATGGAGGAGTTCCTTATACTTTAGAAGAGCTAAATGAGATGACGGGACTTAGCTCCCATACTTTAACTAAAGTTCGTCGTCATCAGTACCCCGTAGATCGACAAACCTTAGAATGCTATTTTAATGCTTTCGATTTAGCTTTGAACGAAAAAGACTACACTAAGCCTCTTCCCGAAGTTAAAATCGGCGCTAATGGAAAAGGGAACCCAGATTATCAAGACATCGACCAGCTAACTGAACCATCTCTACCCGAAGGACAAGTATCATTAGATTCGCCATTTTATATAGAGAGATCGTCTGTTGAAGCAAGATGTTTTAAGACGGTGATGCAGCCAGGCTCGTTAATCAGGATTAAAGCTTCTCGACGCATGGGAAAAAGCTCGCTAATGGTGCGGATTCTCAATCATGCCACTCAGCAGGGTTGTAAAACTGTTTTTCTCAGCCTGAATCTAGCAGAGCGCCGAATTTTACAAGATTTAGATAAGTTCTTACAGTGGTTTAGCGCCAGCGTTTGCCTCGGACTTCAGCTACCCAATCGTATAGATGGCTTTTGGGACGAGCTGTTTGGCAGCAAAATTAGCTGTAAAATCTATTTTGAACAGTATTTATTATCCAAAACCATTCAGCCAGTAGTGCTGGCGTTAGACGACGTTGATCGTCTATTTGACTATCCTGAACTAGCGGATGAGTTCTTTGGTCTTTTACGAACCTGGCACGAACAGGCAAAAAACCGTGGCATTTGGCAGCAGTTACGTCTGATTGTGGCTCATTCTACTGAGGTTTATATTCCTCTCAATGTTAATAAATCTCCCTTCAATGTTGGTGTTCCTGTCAATCTTGGTGCATTTTCCACCCAACAGGTTAAGAACTTAGCCCAACAATATCTGCTCGATTTGTCCAGCGCAGACATAGCAAATTTAATCGAAATTGGTGCTGGACAGCCCTATTTAACTCAGCTTGCCCTATATTCCCTCTGGCAAGATCAGATCTCTCCAGACGAGCTGTTAGCCGAGGCGGTCGCCGATAAAGGGATCTACAGCAACCATCTACAAAGACTTCTGTGGACGTTAAGAAAAGATCCTGCTCTTGCCACCGCTTTAGCTCAGGTAGTTCATTCAAGCAGCCCCGTAGTGTTAGACTTACTCCAGGGATTTAAGCTCGAAAGCTTGGGCTTAGTTAAGCTACAGGGAAATCAAGCTATCTCAAGCTGCGCTTTATATACCAGTTACTTTGGCGATCGCTTGAAATAATAACTAATTTTTAAATAATCAAGCATACAGGACTACGCACATAAACTTAGTCGAGTGCCTTTGTCAAAAATAAATTACTGAGCAAAATGCAGAATATCGATCTAAACGTCATCTGGGTTGTTGGTTGTGCTGGTTTAGTATTGCTGATGCAGCCTGGCTTTATGTGTTTAGAATCGGGTCTAACCAGGTCAAAAAATAGCATTAACGTCGCCATCAAGAATTTAGCCGATTTGGGCATTTCCATCTTCCTGTTTTGGTGTTTTGGCTATGCTCTGATGTTTGGCGCAGATCATTTCGGATTAATCGGCTGGTCAGATTTTTTCCTCAATCTCAAAGATAATCCCCAAAAAGCAGCCTTTTTTCTTTTCCAAGTCATGTTTTGCGGCACCGCCACCACCATCGTTTCGGGCGCACTAGCCGAACGTTTAAAATTTGCGGGCTATGTGACCATCGCCATCTTAATTTCGAGCTTGATTTATCCCCTATTTGGGCATTGGGTTTGGAATGGCATCACCACAGGACAGCTATACGGCTGGCTAGCTCGGTTAGGCTTTGCGGACTATGCAGGAGGAACAGTAGTTCATAGTGTTGGCGGCTGGGTATCTTTAGCGGGTTTATTGGTAATTGGTTCTCGTACAGGGCGATTTGCCCGTAACCATGATGGTCGTCGGGAAGTTCGCAAAATTCATGGTTCTAACCTGCCCTTTTCTGTCCTGGGAGCGATGCTGCTCTGGGTCGGCTGGTTTGGTTTTAACGGTGGCAGTACTTTTGGTTTAACCAGCCAGATTCCTATTATCATCGTTCACACTGTTATGGCTGGCGCAGCGGGCATGATTAGTGCGGGAATTTTTGACTGGTGCAGACAAAGCAAAGTAGAGGTAGAAACTTTAATTAATGGTTCAATTGCGGGATTGGTAGCGATTACGGCAGGCTGTAACGCGGTCGATACACCGATGGCAATACTCATTGGTGCTATCGGTGGTCTCATTGTACTGCTAGCTACGGACTTGATTGAGCATCGTGGAGTTGATGATGGGGTAGATGCGGTAGCTCTCCATGGCGTTGTCGGTGCTTGGGGAACTTTGGCAGTCGGTTTATTTGGCGATTTGGATATTTTAGGTACGGGGCTGAGTCGCCATAGCCAAGTTATGGTACAGCTTTTGGGTATTGGCATCTGTTTTATCTGGAGTTTTGGTCTGGCTTACTTGATTTTGCGCAATATTGATCGCTTTATTCCCTTGCGGGTAACAGTCGAGCAGGAAGAAATGGGACTCAACGTTTCGGAACATAACGCCAAGACTGAGGTTTATGAACTGTTTCAGATCATGGATTGCCAAGCAGAAACCAAGGATTTTAGTTTGAGAGTTCCTGAAGAACCTTTTACTCTAGTCGGTAAAATTGCCTATCGCTACAATCAGGTTATGGCAGTAGTAGAAGACTACGCCCAAAGGCTAGAGCATCTTAATGCCAACTTGGAACGTACAGTCAGTGAACGTACGGCGGAGTTATTATCTGCCAACGCTGAACTAGAGCAAGCCAATCAGGAGTTGAAACGGCTAGAAAAGCTGAAGGATGAATTTTTGGCGAATACTTCTCACGAGTTGCGAACTCCCCTCAACAGTATTATTGGCATTAGCGAATCGTTGATTGATGGGGCGACGGGCAGGTTATCTCAACAAACTGAGGCTAATTTAGCCATCATTGCTAATAGTGGTCGTCGCTTATTCAATTTAGTCAGTGATATTCTCGATTTTTCTCAGATCCTTAACGATAATCTTACCTTGCAGCTAAAGTCAGTTGGTTTAAGAGAAATAGTAGAAATTATTATCGTTCTCTGTCGTCCCTTAGTGGGAAACAAAAACTTGCAGTTGGTGAATGCAATTGCTGATAGCACCCCAGCCATTCGCGCCGATGAAGATCGACTACAGCAGATTTTATACAATCTGGTGGGTAATGCGGTTAAATTTACCGACCAAGGTCAAGTAGAAATTGCGGCACAGCAGCAAAGCGATACAGATGAATTAATCATTAGCGTCCAAGACACGGGTATTGGTATTGCCGAAGATAAGCGCGATCGCATTTTTGAATCTTTTGCCCAAGGTGATGGTTTGACTGCCCGGGAATATGGCGGAGTTGGTTTAGGTTTATCTGTCACCAAAAAGCTAATTGAATTTCATGGGGGCAGCATTTGGCTGGAATCGGAACTGGGAGAGGGTTCTAAGTTCAGTTTTACTTTACCTCTCGCTACGGAAACTGATGAAGTTGCCACCAAAATAGCGCCGATTCGTGAAAGTATTGCCAGTTTACCCCTAATATCAAAGCCTCAAGTCCCCACGGCGATAAAAAAAGCTACTAGAGTAGATGGCAAAGCAACGAAAGTACTCATCGTTGATGACGATCCTGCCAACCTCCAGGTATTGATCAATAATTTGTCTTTAGCCAATGCTGATTATGATATCTCTCAGGCTTCAAACGGCATAGAGGCACTGAGTTTGCTCGAAGATGGCTTAGATCCAGATATTATCTTACTCGATGTAATGATGCCCAAAATGACGGGGTATGAAGTCGCGGCAAAACTGCGCGAAAGTTACCCTGTTGATCGCTTACCCATCCTCTTACTGACGGCGAAAACACAGGTACAGGATATTGTAACTGGCTTGAGCGTGGGGGCAAATGACTATCTGACCAAGCCTGTATCTCGCAACGAGCTGATTGCGCGGATGCGGACTCATACTAACCTGCGGCGTTTAAGACAAGAAAACCTGCGGCAAACTACTGAACTACAGCGAGCTAAGGATCGTCTAGTTGAATACAACCTTAATCTCGAACAAACGGTTAAAGAGCGGACTGCCGAACTTTCTCAAACATTGGAAATTCTCAAAGCAACCCAGGCAGAGTTAGAGCTAGAAAACGCCCTGCTCCGCAATGACGCACAGTCAGTTAGTTTTAACTATCAGGTTGGCGGTAGTTTACCGATAGATGCCCCTACTTATGTAGTACGCCAGGCAGATCGGCATCTTTACAAGGCGCTCAGGGCGGGGGAATATTGCTACATCCTCAACTCACGGCAAATGGGAAAATCTAGCCTGAGAGTGCAGATTATGAAACACCTTTGGGCAGAAGGTTTTATCTGTGTGGCGATCGATCTATCGGAAATCGGCAATCAGCAGGTTGCTCCCGAACAGTGGTATGCGGGCTTTTTATATAGCTTAGTCAGCGGCTTAGAAATCATGACTGTTCCCGAACTGCGTACCTGGTGGCGCGAGCATGATTTTCTCTCCCCCGTGCAGCGTTTAGGAGAGTTTATCGACCGTGTTTTCTTAGAGAAAGTTGCCGAACCGACGATCATTTTTATCGATGAGTTAGACAGTATTTTGAGCCTCAGCTTTGATACCGATGATTTTTTAATCCTGCTGCGAACTTTATATAATCGTCGA
>JBCCNG010000076.1:0-11012 GCA_039025955.1 Cyanobacteria bacterium P01_C01_bin.72
CAATTCTAAAATTAAAATTCACCGTGTTGGCGATCCCAAAAATATCTTACAAGTTCATGTGGGTACAGCCTCAGCAGAAGGCACAATTGCTGGCTTAAATCGTCTTTATCAGGACATAGCCGCCAAAATTGAAGCTGGGGAGACTTTGACTCCAGCGGAAAAAAACTATATTGGCTACGAGGCGATCGAACTTTTGCCAACTGAACCCACAATTGAGTATCGCGATGAATACAGCCCTGAGAGTGAATTCTTTACCTTTATGAGTGAAGAAGACAACATCGTCGAAATCGAGCTATTTAAGCCCAACACCCAAGATTGGGGTTACGACGTGCCAATTTTGGGTTCAAGCACAACCAATTCAGCGATACTAGAGTCATTACGTCCTGATGAAGTAGTAGATTTTACTGCCACCCTGCATAATTTTCCGACTCATCCAATCCAGCTAATTTATGATCTGGTTTACGGTCACGCAGACAACCAAAGTGAGCTTTTAATTGCCCGTGAATTTCTTAAAGGTCCTAATATGTATGGTCAGGATCTCAATCATCAGCTACCAATGGTGCGAGCAATTTTGCTGGAAATGCAGCGACGCAAAATCAACACGGGTGCAGACGGTATTCGCATTGATGGTGGTCAGGATTTTCGCTTTTTTAACCCCCTCTCTGGCAGAGTTGAGCAGGACGATGCCTATCTTTTGGAAATGAGCAATATTGTTCAGGAGATAGAGGGACACAAACGACTGATGTTTACTATCTTTGAAGATGGTCGCCCTTGGCCCGAAGAAGGTTGGGAAGAAAAGTCTACTTACCGCGAATTAATTGAGCTAAAACCAGAATCCTATCAGTGGGGACCACTGATTTTTGCCCACAATACCCCTAGTATTAAAGGCTTTTGGCAGAAGAAATGGTCGAGAGTCATGGAAGTAATGACTATTGGCAATCATTGGATTACGGGCTGTGGTAATCATGACACTGTGCGCCGAGGCAACCAGATAGCAGCAGATCAGCCGATTAACTGGCACTTAGGTAAAACTCTACCTGAAGTACTGCACAATGCCTACGATAATCCTGCGGTAACTCTTTGGGTCAACTGCTTTAGTCCTGGTCTACCAATGGACTTTATTAACGCTACCATGCACGCTCCCTGGCTGTTTTTCCGCAATACCGACGAGCAATATGGCGTAAAAGTTGTTTCCGAAGAAGTAGGATTTCTCGACTGGCAGATTGACCCCGATTTATATCGCCAAAATCACTGCTTCCCCAGACTTAAAACTTTGGGCTTTAAGCAACTCAAGCAGCTTAAGCAGTTTGGTGCGGCTCTACACCACGCCATGATCCAGCAGGACTATAATTTGGCAAAAGTGGTTGAGGTTTTGCGCGCCTGCACTAGTTTAGAAACTCACTGTATTGAGAAGCTATCGCTCCAAAGCGAATTGACCAGGGGGGGAATGCTGCGCTTTCTGAAAAAGCTAGATGAAGACCGCCTCAAAAGGTTTGCGCTGATGTTTATGGAAGACTGTTATCAAGTTTGTAACGTTAATAATTATCAGTTTCAGGTCAATAGCGATCGCGCTACTTTTAATTTGACTACCAGAGAATTTCGTCATCAGCATCCTTGGTTGGCCGATAACCTGCTAGAACATGATAGCTTTGAACATCTGATTGCCCATGAAACCACCATTGTTTATGGTCTACGTCATCAGAATAGTTCATCTGAGCCTTTAGTGGCATTTGTGGCTAATTTTGAAGGGGATGACCTAGAAATTGATGTGTCGGAAATCTTGGATCTAGATTTAGCAAAATGGCAAATGGCGATCTCCACGCCAAATTTGGTAACGAAAGATTTAACCAAGCTCAAGTTAGGCAATGGTGAAGGTGTTTTATTAACTCGTTCTTAAGCGATAAATCTCTATAAATTTTAAAAATGCAGCAGCTAACTATTGGCACTCAAAATAGCGATCGCACTACCCTAATTAGCAATGCAACTTGGTCAGAATATCAAGATTTATCTATCCCTAACTGTTTGGTTTCATTTTTGCAGGGAGTAATTACAATCGTGTCGCCAGGAAGAAACAATGAAATTATTAGCGACTTAGTAAGAGTCGACAGCATAATTTGCCTTTTTTTACTTTTAATCAAACTAGACTAGTTTATGAAGGGAAAGAAGGAAAAGAACCCGATGTAGCCTATTCTTTCGGCAAAGATAAAGAGATGCCAGATTTAGCTGTAGAAGTTAATATTACTTCGAGTAGCATTAACGACCTAACTAAATACCAATATTTGGCAATTCCTGAAGTCTGGATTTGGTCGCAAGAGAGCATTAAACTCTTTGTCAAAGTTGAACAAGGATATCTAAATGTGGCAGTTAGTAACTGTTTGCCTAACTTGAAGAGCGATCTCGTCACAGATGTTGTCAATTCTTCTTTTGGCAAAAGCCCGCTGGAAATAGAAAAATTATTAAACCAACAGTAACCATATTCTTTTTAACCTCAAGCATAATTTAATAGCTTACTACGAACTGCTAGACATAACACCTCTCTAGATTTTATATGTTCATATTCTATAATTTTCTCTAGTTAGCGCCAAAATCTCGATATGATTGCGGTAGCGAATCACTTCAATAACACAGGCAATGAATAGCAACTGGAAACCAGCGCCAATTGAAAAAAAGATTGGGATCAACTTTAAGTACGATCAAACTCTCCGCCTGGCTTTAATTCATCCTTCTTATGCCAAGCTGATTCATGAGCCTGAAATCAATAACCAGCGTCTAGAACTCTTAGGAGAAAAGATTCTCAATCTAGTCTTGGCTAACTACGTTTATAACAACTTTTCTCATTTCCAGGTTGGCAAGCAAAAGGCACTGGTTAGCAAGTTGACGGAATCTGAGCGACTAACTAAATTCTGGTACGACCTTGAACTAGGTGATTTTTATCCCTTTCTAAACCTGAAAGAAGAGCGCCATCGCCTCAGAGTTAAGCAGAGCAACCCCTTTGAAAAGGCTTGTAAAGCTTTAATTGGTGCGATCTTTATTGATCGTGGTTATTCTCAAACGCGCAACTGGCTAGAAAAACGCTTAATTGTGCCATTGCTAAAAAAATATTTGCAACCCGAATCAGAACATTCTCCTGACGACAAGCAGATTGAATTGCTAGGTGATAATCTACTTCAGGCGGTAGCCATAGATTATTTATATCGCCATATTCTGCTTGTAAGCCCTCCTATCCTTAAATCTTTAGCTCGAAAACTTACTTCTAAAAATAGCCAAAGTAAATATCTAAAATCATCTGCTACTGCTTGGGCTGAGATACACGGTGACAAGAAAAAGCCCAAGGCATACAAAACTTTACTGGCAGAAATTTACCTAGAATATAATTCTGAAAATAGCAAATCTAGCTTCCGCAAAACCAGTGAATACTTCGCTCAAAACTGTCTTGATGACGATGAAATAATGGCAGAAGCGATCGCCCTACTCCTCAAAGACGGCAAACCTCAGAAATGGATTATCCATAAGGTCATGGACTATCCTAGCAATAAATATAATGAAGGCAGGGAAAAATATTACCAGCTAATCGATGATAATAAACAATTAATGACTGGCGATGATTGAATACTGTTTAATGTTTAATGATGACGATAATCACTACAGCCGATCGCTTTTTCCGTATTAGCTTCTAAAGGATTTATCGTACACTTAAGACGATAGTCCCCTGTGAAAAAACGACACTTGGTACAGGGAATTTGATGCATTCTCTTGGCTTGAGCCACTACATCAAAAATGCAGCTAATTAAACTCCAGCTACAAAGACATATAATTGCTAAAGCTCCAACTGCCCTTAGCTGAAGCATTATGGGTTTAAGGATATAAACAGAATTGAAAGCGAAGTGCAACACAGCTAATTTGGCTCGGAAAACTCATATTATAAGTTTTAATTATGACATTAATTAGCTTGTCATATCTATGTCATAAGCCCCGCGTTATTGCTTAGATACGGCTCTTAATAATTTGAAATATTTGCATGATCTGCTGCTTATTAAAAGTTTTCAATAGAGCGATCGCTGCACCTTGAGGATCAGTGGGAATGCTTACTGTACCACCACTAGATGTACCACCAGCCGTAGCCGCCAACTGCTGAAGGTTTTTGCTGGGAACTATTTTTTGGGTCTGACCTGCATTAAGGAGATCTCCCGCCTGCTTCATCTCCTTAATTACAACCTGAGCAATCGTAGCATAAGGATACTTCTTGTTAGTAATAGCTTTTTGGGTAGTGGCGATCAGATTTTGCCAGTTGGCTTCATCAGGGGCAAGAGTTCCCAAGCTTTTGCAGCACAGATGCAGCTTTTGTCTGCTTTCAGGACTATCAGGCTGTTTAAACACCTGCAACATTTGCTTGAGTATGGTTGTAATCTGCTGACCAAGATTCGCCTGCTCCGCAGCACCACCAGAGAGTAGCTGTTGAAGATACTGATCGAGAATAGCAAAGTTAGATTCAGCCTGCTGGAGAATCTCTACTGCATCAGCATCTTTAAAGTCAGTTGAATTTTCTAAGCGTTCGATTAAATCTTGCAAATGGTCATAGCCATTTAAGAAGAGGGTTTCTAGCTTTTGATCGACATTGACTGGATTATCTTTGAGAATTTTGAAAGAGTCTTCTAGACGGTGGGCTGTCTTTTGAATACTGGTATATCCCAACATAGCAGCGCCACCTTTAACAGAGTGAGCAGCCCGAAACATCTCGTTGACAGTCTCAGTATCCTTAACGGACGTAGCTAGCTGTAGAATTCCCTGCTCTAGAGTTTGCAGGTGTTCTTTTGCTTCTTCAATAAAATATCCGAGAATCCTCTGCTGATTAGCTGTATCCAAAGCCTATATCCCCCGTGTCTTTCAACTCTGTAAAAGTGTATATATAAAGCAATATATAATGACAAGTTTATCCCAGACTACATAAATTGGGTAGTTGATTTTCAATATTCAATGAACGGGCATTGCGATTCAGCCAAAGCGAGCTTAGTCCCGCTTTCTTTGCTGCCTCGTAGTCTTCTGTGAGACTGTCGCCAATATGTAATGCTTCGTCCGATGCAATTTGATGTTTCTCTAAAGCAATTTGAAAAATTCTTGATTCTGGCTTGGCAGATCCAGCGAGGGAGGAAATAGTAATACTGGTGAAAAACGGGTCTAGATCTAACAGCTTAAGCACCTTTATCAAGCGACTATCAAAATTAGAAATAACTCCTAAGACTATCTGGCGATCGCGCCACTGCTTCAGGCTAGGGATGGTGTCAGGAAACAGATACCAAGGCTCTTTCGTAGCAAAGTAAATGTATATTTCGCGAAAAAAAACTTCAAAATCAGTGAATTCTTCCTGTACTGCTAATTCACTAAAAGTTGCGAAGACAACCTGTTTCCACCAGTTAAATTCTTGTTGTTTGATTGCGGCTAATTCTGTATCTAAAAAAGCCAAGGGGGGCGCTGATTTAAAGCTCTTGATAAAAGCTTGTTCTATTGCTGCTGCTTCTACTGCAACACCATATTTAAGTGCATACTGCTGATAGATTTCACCAACACTGCTTTTGAGATCGAAGAGAGTACCCATCGCATCGAGAAAAATTACTCTGGGTGGTTGCTCTGGGAATAGTTGTTTGAGAGTTGGCATTAATTGGGAAGTAAGGAGTTATAGATTATGGGTTAGATGAACATTTGCACTGGGTGAGGTTCTGCTGTACTTCTTGTTGAGCCATGGTGGTCAGACGTTCGACTAGCGAATCGCTTTGCTGCTGATATTCTTGCCAATAGTCTTTGAGATTGATTGGTGTGCTAATTGTAGTGATGATTTGTCTGACTCCTTTTGGTTTTGCCTGGTCGATTTTAAAAACTTCTCTTTCAAAACGATCAATAGTGGCAAAAAATCTCTCGGGAGTGGGTTTTTCGGCGACATAGCCATCATAAATGGCATCAAAGTTGAGTAGACGCACTGTAGTTAGATACAAGTGATCGTAATTAATCAGGGGATCTCGCTCAGATTCAGCAAGATTGCGTAAAAACGCCTGCACCTTATACACACGTTCACGATCGCGTAATTGGTTGTTAGAAGTTAACTCTAGCTTGGCTTCGCAATAGTGCAACATTTGTTGACGTAGCAACCCTAAGCGCTGATTCCAGTCTGTCTCTACTGCTGGGACAACGTGATATTCTGCTTCGAGACTGTCTAACAGGTGTTGAGCGATCGCTCTGAGGCGATAGTAGTTATCTTTTTGCTCTGAGCTAATTCCCAGTGCAGTTTCTAAACTAGCGATCGCTTGGCTGACATCTAATGCTGTAGCGTTGGGGTAGCAATATTTGAGAGTTACAGGCACTAAATAGAAGTCGGGGACGATTTTTTCCTGTTTGACAATCTTGGACATGGCTTTGAAAGATAATTCCACTGCGCCAGTCCGAAAAGGAATCACCGTATCGTTTTGGTAAGAGCAACCCCCTTCAGGAAAAATAACTAGCTTAGACTGGGGCTGCTGGAGTAGTTTGATTGTTTGGACAATGCTAGAGCGATCACCTACTCCCCGACGAATGGAGTAAGCACCGACAGTTTGGAGTAAATTACCTATCGCACCGCGAAAAGCTTCTACCGCTACTATATAGTGAAATAACTGTCCAATGCGAGCGGATAGCTGAAACATTACCATGCCATCATCTAAATTGGAATGATTAGGTAAATAGACCACCCGCTGATTAGCGATCGCTCTTACTTTGGTAAGATCTGCTTCACTGACTATTAGCCTAAATTTAAAAGCAAAATAGGCAACCAGAAAAAAAAAGCTCTGAATTAGTCGAACTAATAACGGATTTTGTTGAGGTGGAATAAATTTAGCGTCAGGCATCGACTTAGCTGTTGTTCCTCTTGCTTACTCAACTTCACGAAAACAAGCGATTCAAGCTGATAGTAGCTCAATTAACGGTTGAGTGATCCAATTGAACCCTACGGTGAGCTGATGCTTTAATGTAGGCAGACGATAAAGATAGATCAAACGTCTCGCTACATAAGCGGCAGGTCCATCTAGTTTAAGACCTAAACCATTAATCGTCGCGTTATCTGTCCCCAAGGTCATCATCTCTCCCAGAGGCTGATAGCGGAAGGATAGTAAAGGACGATTGGTTGCTGTTGCCCAAATATTCCAGGCGCAGTAATCTGACTGTTGGAAAGCCACCTGTGCCGTTGCTGGCAGAGAATTGCCTTCGCTATCATAGCTGTTGGCGGCATCTCCCAAGGCGAAAATATCTTGGCGACCTTTAACTAGCAAAGTTGGCTCTATTTCTAGTAACCCTTGAGCATTATGGGTTAGAGGCAACTTGGTAATTAGTTCGGGAACTCGATTACCTACTGTCCACAAGACTAAATCTACAGGAATAGTATCTGTTTGGGCTTTATAAACCAGGGAAATGCTGTCTGCTTCTACTCGCTCTACTTCCGTTTCCAAATCTTGCCAAATTTGATATTTTCCTAAGGCTTTGACTGCGGTTTCGCGATTGAACTCAGAACTATTTTTGAGGATTTGTGTGCCGCGCTCCACAATGCGAATGCGACCTTTTTCTCCTAAACGATCTGCTAACTTACAGGCTAATTCTACGCCGCTGTAACCACCACCTATTACCGCAACGCGAATACGCTCGGGATCTGCTTCTGCCAATGAACGTAATTCTTCCTGAAGACGATAGGCATCATTCAGGGTTCTAAATGGCAAGGCGTATTCTTTTGCCCCTGGTACAAGATCAGTTGGCGTTTTACCTCCTGTTGATAGCACTAGTTTGTCGTAGCTAATTTTCGTGCCGTCTTCCAGAGCAACCTGCTGACCCTCAATATCAATCTCCGTTACGCTACCCTGCTGGAATACAACTCCCGTATTTGCCAGCAGCTCGGCAAATGGTGGCGCAATCTCCCAACTCTGCAACTCTTAGGGGATTAATTCATAAAGCAGCGGCGAAAACAAAAAGCGATCGCTTTTATCAATTAGAGTAATCTCTGGCTTATTCTCTCTTGTCCAAGGAAACTCGCTCAACCGTAAGGCAGTATATAAACCACCAAACCCACCACCAACAATGCAAATTCTGCTTACACTCATAAAAAATCTAGCTTTACCCAACAGCTAATGCTCTATCTATATTGATTCTAGCGGTTTCACCTCGTTTATGGATCTGGCTGCGGGCGATCGCCAGTAACAGCCAACAAATTACTAAACCTTTAATCTTGTCTCTTCTTACCCCTCTTTTTGTGCGATAATTCATAAAAGAAAAATATTTTAATATTTGCTTAACATAAAGCAATGAATGAGCCAGCTAAGGAAAAACAACTAGTAACAGAAGAGTCTCAATCCCAAGAAAAGACTCTATCCAGAGAGAAAACTTTGGCGGAACAAGCTCCTCCGAGCTATGAATGTCGCTCGTGTGGCTATGCCTATGTACCGTCGAAAGGAGATAACCAGGGAAAAGTTTCTGCTGGGACTCTTTTTACAGAACTGTCTAATGATTGGCGTTGTCCCGTATGCGGTGTGCGTAAGACCCAGTTTATTAATATTGGCGCTCAGAATGCACCGTCGGGATTTGCGGAAAATTTAGACTACGGTTTGGGTATTAATCGTCTCACTCCCAGTCAGAAAAATATCTTGATTTTCGGCAGTTTGGCTTTAGGCTTTATCTTTTTCCTCAGTCTCTATGGTTTGAACTAAAACTAGTCTTGTCGTAGACTACACTGACCTATTTTGGCAGCGCTTATTGTTAGAGGGCAAAGGTATAAGTTTTCTCCAGCCGTTGATCAAGTGACTGCTTTGGCTTGCCTATTTAGTTCGCAACCAGTTATCAAATATTGCTTTTATCTGTCTCAACAGTCACAAAAACGTTTATGAGTTCATTGATTAAAAAATTAAAGCAGGTAGGTATTCTATTTGCTGTCTGTATATTTTGTATTAGCTGTAGTCGAGTTCCTTCTACCATAACTAATCCCTGGAAGACTCTCAGTCTCCCCTCTGAAGCTATTTTTTCCGACATTGCTTTCACCAGTAATCCAGATCGCGGTTGGTTAGTTGGGACGCAAGCAACCTTATTTGAAACTACTGATGGTGGAGAAACCTGGACACAGCAGTCTTTAGACCTGGGGGATGAAAAAGTTACCTTAGAAGCGATTAGTTTCAATGGTGATGAAGGCTGGGTTGCAGGTCAACCTTCTATCTTGCTCCACACAGAAGATGGCGGCGATAGCTGGTCGCGTATTCCTCTGAGTGCCAAGCTACCTGGCTCACCTTTGGGTATCATTGCTTTAGGAGATTCTACGGCTGAGATGGTAACTAATCTCGGTGCGATCTATGAAACCGTAGACGATGGCAAAAATTGGAAAGCTTTAGTAGAAGGCTCAGTGGGTGTTGCTAGAAGTATCCATCGTTCAGATGATGGTAGGTATGTAGCCGTTTCGGCTAAAGGTAATTTCTTCTCTACCTGGGAGCCTGGAGCAACTGAATGGACTCCTCACCAACGTACCTCTTCTCGTCGTTTACAAAGCATGGGCTTTAACCAAGACGGTAGCCTATGGCTACTTGCCCGGGGTGGACAGGTACAGTTTAGCGATACCGAAGATTATGATGAATGGGGTGAAGCTATTTATCCTGAATTTTCTTCAAGCTGGGGCTTTCTAGATGTTGGTTATCGTACCCCCGATGAGATCTGGTTGGCAGGAGGAAGTGCTAATCTATTAGTAAGTAATGATCGCGGTGAAACTTGGTCTAAAGACCGCGACGTTGAGGATGCACCCTCTAATTTTTACAAGATAGTTTTCTTTTCCCCCGAAAAAGGTTTTATTTTGGGTGAACGAGGAACGCTTTTAAAATATGTTCCCGAAGCTGGTGCTGCTGTCTAATTACTAAATCTTAGTTGTAGGCAGCTACCCTTGTTTCGTATTATGTAAACAGAACTTTATAACTTTTAATAAGGAGAAACAAATTATGGCAGGTGATACTGGCGAACGTCCGTTTTCTGACATTGTTACGAGTATTCGTTACTGGGTAATCCATAGTGTTACCATTCCTATGCTTTTTGTAGCTGGGTGGTTATTTGTCAGTACAGGACTCGCTTACGACGCATTCGGTACTCCTCGCCCCAACGAGTATTTTACTCAAGAGCGAATTGAAGTTCCCGTAATCAGCGATCGCTTTGATGCTAAAGAGCAAATCAAAGAATTTAATCAATAAATAGTAGTTGACAATTTTAGGTAATAAATATGACAAGTAATACTCCTAATCAGCCCATTTCTTATCCCATCTTTACCGTTAGATGGTTAGCGATCCATACCTTAGCAGTACCCACTGTTTTCTTTTTGGGCGCGATCGCCTCAATGCAATTTATTCAAAGATAATCTTAAATATCAATTATGGACAAAAATCAAAATCCCAATCAACAACCAGTTGAGCTAAACCGCACCTCTTTGTACCTAGGGCTACTTTTAGTTGCCGTTCTCGGTATTTTATTCTCTAGTTATTTCTTTAACTAAATTAACTAAGCAGACTGTATTGGCGTCAATTTAAACTTTAATAGCAAGAGGATTAAGAAAAATGTTTGCAGAAGGAAGAATTCCTTTGTGGATCGTAGCTACAGTAGCAGGAATGGGTGTAATCGCCGTTGTTGGAATCTTTTTCTACGGTGCTTATGCTGGCGTTGGCTCAGGAATGTAGCTCTTTGCCCCATTGAGGGTAAAATCGAAAATAAACCGTCTAGTGCAGAGTTGCTGGGCGGTTTTATTATGGCTGTTTTTCTCTGCAAATAATCTATAGATAGTGAACAATATAAACTTGAATCAATTCATTTTGCTGAAATCCTGTTTGTTCTCTAACTGCATATATAGCGGTTCTCGAATAAGTGAGATACACTAATCCAAATTAAGTTGTAGTAAACAATGAAGGCGTATTCACTTGATTTGCGACAGAAAATTATTGATGTACACAATAAAGAGAAAATTTCTCAGCGTCAATTAGCTCGAA
>JBCCNG010000077.1:0-10804 GCA_039025955.1 Cyanobacteria bacterium P01_C01_bin.72
AGGATTAAAGATTCCATAAAGTAATGGGAAAAAGTTAAGACTAGTTAAGGGATAAGGTTAATTACTAAATTCCCGATCAAATGTAGTTTTAATTATTATGCCAAGCTCATGGAAACAATAGTCAATTATTCATTGATAAAACCAAAGCAAATCAAAATCGAGCTTATAGTACAATCGATGGGCAACATTCCTTGATTTCGATTCTGAGATGAAAATTATTTGCGCCGCCTTCGATCTAAAAAATAACCTTTCCCTGGTAAGTCGTGCTGTTCCTTCTCGTCCAGAACCTGCCGTTTTAGGCAATGTTTTAATCCAGGCTAACGCGGCGACGCAAAAGGTTAGCGTGATTGCTTTCGATGGCAGTCTGGGCATCAAGACTAGTTTTAATGCAGAAGTCGAAACAGGAGGTAGCATTACCCTCCCTGCTAGGTTGTTAAATGATATTGTCACCCGCCTACCAGAGATCGAAATTACCCTGGACGCTCCTGAAGACGATGGGAGTTTTCTGACGACAATTAGCTCCAGTTCAGGTCAGTTTCAACTAACTGGAATCGATGCGGCGGAATTTCCTGAACTTCCTACAGTTGAGGCAGAACAAACTGTGGAATTGCCCATCAGTATGCTGCATCAAGGTTTGGGAGGCTGTTTATTTGCTGCATCTACAGAATTATCCAAGCAGGTGTTGACTGGAGTGCATCTCAAAACTCAAGATTCAGGGACTACTTTAGAATTTGCCGCTACTGATAGTCATCGTTTAGCAGTGGTAGCAACAAATATTAATGATACAGAGACCGAGACAGAATCCGAGTCTATCCTGGAATTACCCCCACTAGCTGTAACTATCCCCGCTAAAGCACTGCGAGAGTTAGAGAGAATAGTGAGTGATGCTGCCGAGAGCGACAATGTTAAGGTGAGTTTCGACGAACAGGTAATGGTCTTTGAACTTGGCGACCGTTTGCTAACTAGCACAAAAATATCAGGAGACTACCCTGCCTACGGGCAGTTAATGCCGCAGAAATTTAGTCGTGAAATTATCTTGGATCGTAAACGTTTGCTCTCTAGTTTAGAGCTAGTGGCAGTCCTGGCGCAAAAGAATAATCTGGTCAAATTTAGCCTCCATAATCAAGACTCGAAGCTAGTTGTCTCTGCCGATGCTCAGGATGTGGGCAATGCCGAGCAGTCTTTACCCGCAGAAATTACGGGGGAAGATATCGAGATTGCTTTTAACATTAAGTATTTGATGGACGGATTAAAAGCCCTCTCGACCACAGAAATCAAAATGCAGCTCAACGAGTGGAATCAACCAGTTATCTTTAGTCCTCTGGGCGGCTTGAGAATGACCTATCTAGTTATGCCTGTACAGATTAGAAACTAAGATGGGAAGCTAATAAATTAGTCTGGAAATGGAACTTTAACTTTTTGCTTCATCCAAGATTTACATTAAAAGATTGTCATCTAGAGCAATTACCTTTAGTCTGGATTCTAGGTGATGCTCCTTAATCTGGCGATCGCCCTGAGACAAAATTCAGCCTATTTTTCCCAGTCATTTTGTAAACTAGACAACTAAACTATTAGAGCTCATTTTTATAGTTGCGGGTCATGTCCTACGAGTCAAAACTAGACAATCAATCTGCTAAATTAATTAACCCAGCACAACTATGTCTACTGCTCTCAGTTGGGCTACACCTACTGATCTTAAAGTTTGGTTTGCCCAGTATCAAATTTAACAATGATGCCGGCAGAGGGGAAGTTGCGGTGATTGAACTTAATCCGGAGCAGCAGGCTCGTTTGCCAGATCTCTATCCTCAACTAGAAACCCCAGATTTACCTGTTTTAGAGCTTCCTCAACCAGATTTAAGCGCCCCTGCTGCCCCATTTGCCATCCCTCCCAATTTAATTCCCGGAATTGTCGATCCTTCAACCTTACCCCCTCTCATTATTCCGCCACCGCCCATATTCGATTTTCCCGCTCTCCCTCCCATAACCGATATTACCCTTCCTCCTGTGGGTGATTTAAGTGAGCTTCCCCTCCCACCAGCGATCAATCCCCTAGATTTTAAGGTTGAGCCAATTAAATTACCTCCTGATTTCGGCAAAGTTCCCGAACAGCCCTCAGATACAGCAGAAGTAAATTCTCCTGACACCCCACAAACTATCGCAGCTAAACCCGAACAGTTGGAGCAACCTCCAGAGGCAATACCGCCAGATACTCCTGAAAAAATCGCTGCCCGAAAAGTGGCGACATCACAAGAGCGAATTGCTCAGTTGCGTCAAAGTCTCACCAAAACAGATGGAACTAGCGACGAAGAAGCAAGAAAAAACTATATTGTCTGGTTGGCTAAGGTTCAAGATATTGAACCAGATACAATTGAAATTGAAGGCATTTATCCCCGTGATGCTTGTATTAAAAGGCTTGAGGGCACCAGCGTTTTTGGTGTTGTAGTCAATGGTGCAGGTAAAGTCGTGGCTTTGGATCTGCTCAAAGGAGCGAAATATCCTCTTTTTAACCAACAAGCAAGTAAAGATATTAGCGATCGCACTTTTGAGAATCAAACTGCCAACCCAAAACCCTATCAGGTGCAGGTTAATTATGCATATGATGCTGAAATTTGCCCCTCCTTAACTCTACCTTCGATTAGAAGAGCAGAACAACAAAAACAACAGCAAACAGCACCGCCACCCGAAGCTAAACCTGCTCCTGTCCCCAAACCTGAGCCTACTCCTGTTCCTGAAGCCAAACCAGAACCTGCTCCCAAACCTGAGCCTACTCCTGTTCCTGAATCTAAACCAGAACCTGTTCCTGTTCCCAAACCTGAGCCAGATAGACCACTTCGCGATCGCCTGCGCGACATACCCTTACCAGACTTAAATCCATCTCAGCTAAAGGACATTCCGTTACCAGACAAACCAAATTTCAACTAATTAGAGGAGAATATTAAAATATATTAAAATAGCAAATTTTAGACATTGCTTCCTCTTATCTTGCCTAAGAATTACAATCAATAAATCAATATAGATCGGCTATAAACTATAGTATTATGTTGTAATATGTTCATTCTCCGAGTATTTACCGAAAATCAGTAAAATTTCCTAATCAGATTATTGTTCATCAAAATCTATGGGATGATTATGAAGCAAACTTTTTCATTTTATTTTTAAATTTTATCAATGTGAAGTATGAAAACTAAGTGGTATGAGATTCTCGGTGTGAAAGTCAATCTGCTTAGTATGCAACAGCTTAATTTACTAATCAAAGAAGCTGTTGAATCAAACTCTAAATGGATTGTCGCTAATCATAACCTCAATAGTCTTTATATTTTTCATCACAATTCGGCGATGAGAGATTTTTACAGCAAAGTTGATTATGTTCACATTGACGGTATGGCTTTGATTTTCATCGGTAAGCTCCTCAATCTTCCTTTTAAAAGAGAACATCGTGTAACCTATGCTGATTGGGTCTGGTCTTTGATGGAACAAGCTAGTCAAGAAAACTGGCGCGTATTATATCTGGGTTCTAAACCAGGTGTAGCTGAACGTGGGGCAGAGATACTGCGAGATCAATATCCTGAATTGAAAATTTCTACTGTTCACGGTTACTTTGAGCCTGGTAGTCAAAATCAGGCGGTGATTGACAAAATTAATTCCTATCAGCCTCACATTCTCATGGTAGGAATGGGAATGCCTCGTCAAGAAGAGTGGATTTTAGCCAACATTGAGCGAGTTAAGACCAACATCGTGTTGCCTAGCGGAGCTTGTATTGACTACATTGCCAAAGAAATTGCCACTCCTCCCCGTTGGATGGGTCAGGTGGGGCTAGAGTGGCTATATCGTCTGGCGACTGAACCCAAAAGGTTATGGCGTAGATATTTAGTTGAACCTTGGTTTATTGCCAAATTATTGCTCGAAGAATTTTTTTTCAACTTGAGAAATAAACTATTTTCTAATTAACTTTCCTCAACCATAGCTTAATCATATTTACTATCGGCAACTGCTCGAATTGACCGCTCCATATTTGTCCCGCATCCGATACATGACGACGACAAACCTGATCAATAGTGTTTTATAATCGCCAAAAAAGATTTTTGCTAGCCAATTTTTTGTTCAGTAAACCAACTTGTCTTATTTGATACAGAGCAAAAGTTATCTTTTAAATCAATTACTTTTCTGATAGTATATTTTTGAGCAATAAACTTGCAGTTATAGAGTAGTCAAGCTTTACAGTAACTTTATTTATTTAGTCGATTTTTAAAGATTTAGTGTTTTAACAGCTAAGTTTTATCGGTTTGAAAATGAGCTGACAGAAGCTTGAGCAATTAATATTGTTATCACGCAATATTCTCTCATGATGATTGGGTTCAAATTCACGAGCAGGAGTTAGAGAAAAAGTATTATTTAACATGAAAAGCAAGAGATCGTAGCTAAAATTGAGGACATTCCTTATCAGTCTAGATCAGACAAATGCTTATCTTGCTTCTAACACTTTAGGTCAGAAAAAAAACTGTCTGGATTCTGGTCACTTAAAAATTAAAGTGCTGGAAAATAACTCTTACCTGAGCTTTTTACCTCAGCAAGCTAAAGTAATATTTTCTCGGTTTATCAATCACGGCAGGTGTTTACTGCCAACTAATATAAACTGCCCTAGTTCATGTTTTGTGAGGCTTTAACTATGATTCGATTTAAATTAATTATCTGATTGACATGCCCCATTAAGACTACTTCTAATAGTGGGCTTCTGGTTAAATATAAAAATCTTGAGTAGATAAATAAGTTAGGTGTAAATTTTTTATGACTTCCAACGTACATTTAGATGAATATCTCGACTTTCAAAAATACTGGCAGGTTCTTAAGCGACGATGGGTGCCAGCGTTAGTTACTTTTGCAAGTGTAGTTGGGGTCGCTACCGTTGGTTCATTTTTATCTCCAGAAAAATATGAAGCTGAAGCCGAACTCCTAATCGAAAGTGACAACACCAGCAAGATAACGGGGCTGGAAGACGACTTGGGCAAAATTGAGGGTCTGACTATTGATAGTAATCCCGTAACCACTCAGGCGAGAATCATTCAGTCTCGACCAATAGTTAATCAGTTGGTCAAAGAATTAGATTTGCGAGACCAAAAAGGTAAGTTACTCAAGTACCAAGATATTACTGAAAATCTTAAAATCAAGCCAATTGTGGGCACTGATGTCCTGCAAATTCGCTACATCAGCAAAAATCCTGAGATTGCGGCTGAGACTGTTAATAAACTGGTAGATCTCTACATTGAAGCAGATGCAGTAAACAATAGTTCTTCTAGCTCTGCTGCCAGAGGATTTATTACTAAACAGCTACCTCAGGTAGAGGCAAATTTACGGGAAGCAGAGGCAAATCTCAGAGAATTCAAAAGCAAAAATCGGATTGCCAGTCTAGAAGAAGAAACTACTGCCAATATCACCTCCATCACGAGCGTCGCCGAGCGCCTGGATGAAGTGAAAGCCCAATTAGAAAACATTAATGCTCGTTATGAGCATCTCAGCGCTCAACTGAACCTGACCTGGCAAGAAGCTTCAGCCGTAAGCGCTTTGAGCCAGTCCGTTGGAGTACAGACCGTCTTAGAACAGCTACAAAATGTCAAGGTTAGGCTGACACGAACTAGTAATTATCTCTCGGATAACGCCCCCCAGGTAATTGCCCTCAAAGAAGAAGAAGCAGATCTTAATCGACTACTCGAACAGCAAATTGCCAGTACTATGGGGTCTAGCTCTACTGACGTACTGCAAAAAGTCAATGTTCTGGGTCTGGGAGAGCTAAAGCAGGCTCAGATTGCCGAGCTGGCGAATCTAGGATTGCAGCGAGAGGGCTTAGAAGAAGAAATGGTAGCCTTGACCAACACTCGTGATGCTTACCAAGAGAAATCAGATGCTTTGCCTCGTTTGCAGGAGGAACAAAGAGAGCTAGAGCGTCGAGTTGAAGCAGCTCAATCTACCTACGAGACTTTGTTAAAAAGATCTCAGGACACAAGCATCATCGAGCAGCAAAAAATTGGTAATGTGCGTCGAGTTTCTGATGCGGAAGTTCCCGAAGATCCCGTCGCTCCCCGCAGAAAAATTATCGTTGCCAGTGCGGGAATTTTGGGCATGTTTCTGGGGGTTGCGGTGGCATTTTTGTTAGATATTAGAGATAGAACGATTAAGGATACCCAGGAAATTAAGCGCCTTTTCCCTTATAACCTGGCGGGGGTAGTTCCCGATCTTAATTCCATTGACCAAGAAAGACAGTTGCTGTTACCCCATCATGCGATTGGCAAGCTGCCCGAATTTGCGGTAGCGAACATGACAGTAATGCCGATTAAAGAAGCCTATCACAATCTGCAAATGGACTTAAACCTGCTAGATAGTGAGTTGGCGCACAAGGTCATCGTTGTTACCAGCGCCGTTGCGGGTGAGGGGAAATCATCGGTATCGGCTAATTTAGCGGTAGCTCAGGCTCAGTGCGGCAAAAAAGTTTTGTTGATTGACGGAGATTTACGCCGCCCAACGCAACATCTGTTGTGGGAACTACCAAACATAGTGGGGTTGACAGGGGTATTGGAGCAAGAAGTAGCCTGGGGTGATGTGACCAGCAAGATCATGCCCAACCTAGAGGTGATGACTGCGGGCAATATTCCCAAACATCCAATCGCCTTACTCAATTCATCCATGATGAAGGCTTTGATTCTGAGTACTAGCGATCGCTATGACTCGATTATTATTGATGCGCCACCCATCGTGGGATTAGCCGACAGCAAGATCCTGGGTAAATTGGCAGACGGGTTACTGTTTGTTGTTCGTCCTGGAGTAGCCAATTATGGCAGCGCCGAAGCAGCAAAAGAATTATTGCAAGATTTCAATGTGCTGGGAGTAATCGCTAACGGCGTTGATCTGAATAATGAGTCCTACGGCTACGAGTCTTACTATCCTGATCGCAAATATCTTGAGGCAGCTAATTAACAGGCAACCTGGAGCAACGAGCAGATTAAATAAGCAAATTATATCTATTGAGCAATTCTAGTGGTTTTACAGTTACATGATTAATACAATTTTAGTGACGGGAGGAGCTGGGTATATCGGTTCTCACGCTGTTCTTGCCCTACAGCAGCAGGGAAATGAAGTAATTATTCTCGACAATTTGGTCAATGGGCATCGATATATTGCCGAATCAGTTTTGGGTGCGAAATTAATTGTCGGTGATATTGGCGATCGCCAGCTTCTAGACCAAATCTTTCGGGAACATCAGGTTACAGCCGTAATGCATTTTGCTGCCTATGCCTATGTCGGCGAATCTGTAAATGAACCTGCCAAGTACTATCGTAATAATCTAATGGGGACATTGGTGCTGCTAGAAGCGATGCTGGCAGCAGGGGTAAAAAAACTGGTATTCTCTTCTACCTGTGCTACCTATGGCGTGCCAAGTCAGATTCCCATCACAGAAACTCATCCCCAAGCACCAATCAATCCCTATGGAGCAAGCAAGCTGGCGGTAGAACGGATGCTGCTGGATTTTGACATTGCCTATGGTTTAAAATCAGTGATTTTTCGCTATTTTAACGCCGCAGGAGCTGAACCTTCAGGGCTGTTGGGAGAAGATCATCAGCCTGAAACACATTTAATCCCCTTAGTGCTATACACAGCTTTAGGATTAAGACCATCAATTAGTATTTTTGGTACCGACTATCAAACTGACGATGGGACTTGTGTGCGGGACTATATTCACGTCAGCGACTTGATTCAGGCTCATCTTCAGGGCTTAGATTATCTGCTTGCCGACCGGGGGTCGAATATTTTCAACTTAGGTAATGGAGATGGTTTTTCCGTGAGGCAGGTAATTGAAGTAGCCAGAAAAGTTACGGGCAGAAATATTGTGGCTCTCGAATGCCCTCGTCGTCCAGGAGATCCAGGAATTCTGGTGGGCAGCGGTCAAAAAGCGACTCAGATTCTGGGTTGGCAACCACAATATTCTGATCTAGAGCAAATTATCAGTCATGCTTGGCATTGGCATTTGCAGCGTCATGCAAAAAAAGTAGCAGTATAACCTGGTACATTGACTAGTAACAATGAACGTTTGCTGGTCTTAATCAAGCAAATAATACTGAATCCGATTACGAGAGTATGCTTTCAATTTAAAGGCATAAATTAAACTTAAAACCGACATGCGGCTCAAGCCTTTGTGCCCTCTGCCTTCTCCCTTCATGTAAGTTTTAAGTATTCAATGGAAACAGGATTCAGTATAACTAAGACAAATCAACCATGCCGCAAATTATTAGTCCCCGAACCCACAAAATAGAAACTTTTTTAATATTCTTGTAATACACGTTACCCATGACCTACTGTTGAAATGCTCGACAAAATAAAATTAGCCGAGAGACAATTAAGCCCGGGATTCAAAAAAATTATTCGTAATATCGGTTGGCTGTCTGCCGAACGTTTAATTAGGATGGGGCTGTCTTTCTTTGTGGGGATCTATGTAATTCGTTATCTAGGGCCAGAACAGTTTGGCCAACTGAGCTATAGCAGTAGCTTTGTCTTTTTATTTTTAGCCATAACCAAACTGGGGCTAGACGATATCGTCGTACGCAACCTAGTCAAGCAGGAAGATGCCAGTGCCAGGATTTTAGGCACAGCTTTTGTTCTCAAGCTAATGGGATGTATCCTGGCTTTTTTGATTACTGGGGCAGGGATTTTTGCAGTCTCCAATGATTGGTTGATTCGCCAGATGACTATGATTATTGCTTTTAGCATGATCTTTACCTGCTTTGACATTTTAGACCTCTGGTTTCAGTCACAGGTATTGTCCAAATCGATCGCCATCGTCAGAAGTATTCAGTTTGTGATTAGCTCCCTTGCCAAGCTAGCCTTTATTTGGTTGCGGCTGCCGCTAATTTTGTTTGCCTGTCTTTTTGTCGCCGATACTATTATTCGGGCAATCGGTATGACTTGGGTCTACCTCCAGGATCGACATCAAATTGGTCGCTGGCAGTTTGATCGTTCTATCGCTCTCAATTTAGTGCAAAACTCCTGGCCCCTGATCTTATCGGGGGTGATGGTGACAATCTATATGAGTATCGATCAGGTAATGTTAGGCAACATGTCTAATAGCCTGGAAGTCGGCAATTATGCCGCCGCCGTCAAATTCTCTGAAGTTTGGTATTTTATTCCCACAGTTGTATGCTCCTCCGTTTTCCCCGCCGTAGTTCAGGCGAAACAGCAAAGCCAGGCAGACTACTATACCAAAATGCAGCAGCTTTATGACTTTCTGGTTTTCTTGTCTTTAGGGATTGCGATCGCCGTTTCCTTCGGCGCTCAATCCCTTTTGACCAGTCTTTTGGGGGCTGAATACTCCAGTGCAGGGGCGATCTTAACGCTGCATATCTGGTCGGGTATCTTTATCTTTCTGGGAGTAGCCCGTGGCAACTGGCTGGTAATTGAAAACAAAACTCGTCTGAGCCTAATTACTCAGCTTATGGGAGCGCTCACCAATATCGGACTTAACCTTTGGCTAATCCGAGAGTATGGAGCTATTGGCGCGGCTATTGCTACACTTGTCTCTTATGCCGTCTCTTCTTATCTTAGCTGCCTTATTTTTCCTGATATGCGCCGCACGGGATGGATGTTGACCAAAGCTTTACTAATACCATTTAGATTTAAAAGTTTGCTGTCTCGGCAAAAATAATTTTCTTGACATTCAGAGCAGAAAATGTGAGTAAATTAGAGGGAATAAATTTTTGGTTCTGTTTTGATGCGCTTTATATTACTGAATGTAAGCTAGGATCAGTCTTAAGACTAAATTCTGTTGTGATAAATCATTTTAAAAGTAGGTTTTGATAATCAAATTTGGTATAACTAGTCGAGGCAATCTGAAAAGGTAGTGGAAAATTACCAACGTTTACTTATTTTTATTAAAGTGGAATATTTATGCAATCTTTAAAAACTACTATTGGCGCTAAAGTTAGAGAAACTTTAGGAATTCAAGCCTCTTTCGTAGGAAGAGAGCTAACAGTGTTTCCCGATGATCTGTTTCTAGTTTCTTACCCCAAATCGGGCAATACCTGGATGAGATTTTTGATTGGTAATTTGATGTATCCAGAGGTTGATATTACCTTTACTAATATCAACAAGATTATCCCTGATATTTATTTGACATCCAATCGTGAACTGCGGCAAATAGCTCGACCACGTATTATTAAGAGCCACGAATATTTTGATCCCAGATATCAAAAAGTAATCTTTGTCGTCAGAGATCCCCGTGATGTTACTCTCTCCAGCTATTTTCACGCCCTCAAATATGGTTTGATTACCGAGACAACTTCCCTAGAGGAATTTTGCCATAAGTTTTTGCTTGGTCAATATTATTTTGTCGGCGAATCTAATCCCCTTGGTTCATGGTCAGAAAATACGGGAAGTTGGTTGGGTGCGCGGAAAAATGACGCTAATTTTCTGCTGCTGCGATATGAAGATTTTCAAACCAATATAGTGGAGCAGCTCAACAAGATCGCTAAGTTTATGTCGCTCCAATGCTCAGAGTGCGATATTGCCAGGGCAATCAAGTGTAGTTCTATTGACCAGATGCGTAAATTAGAACAGCAGCAAAAAAATGTCTGGCCCAACAAATATACCAAAAAAGATATTGCTTTTGTCCGTACGGCTGTTTCTGGAGCAGGTCAAGTTCAGCTTTCGTCATCAGTATTGAAAAAGATGGAATTTCTCTGGGGTGAAACTATGGAACAACTTGGCTACTTATAAAGTAGAAAATAGAAAAAATCAAGTTATCGCCAGGTCTAACTTTTAGTCA